>JAZRUR010000014.1:0-39791 GCA_045652625.1 Eubacteriales bacterium
TGGTTGAAATTTAAAACAAATACAATAAAAATTCATATTTTCCGAGGACATGCGCCTTTTAACCCAAAAACATAAATGTTTTCGGGGACCCCTCGGAAAATATACCTATGAACATTGGGAGTGTCGAGCATTTTTGCAAAAAATGCGAGGCGCGAGGTGCGAATGCACAATGTTCACAAAAGAACGAATAAAATCGTCAGATTTTATTCGAGAGCGAAGCGACTTCGGGGTCCCCGAAAATGCAAGGCATTTTTGGGGAATTATTAATGACAGCCGCCGCAGGTGGAACAGTCGTGTGTGCAGTTCGCTGCTTCGGGCTCGATGGTGAAACGAACAGCATCGTTAATTGCGTTTACGATTTCGGAAAGTGCGGCTTCTGCTTCACGCATGTCAGCCAATGCCTTGCTTTCGGTAATAGAATCGTAAAGGTCGCGAAGACGAGCGGAAATACTTTCAACAAGCGCGCTGTCGCGTTCTGCTTCGGGCTTTCTGCCTTCGGTTTCAAGAATACTTGCCTGTACGTTATATTCGTTGATCTGTTTGTTAAGAGTTTCGTCTGCATCGTAAGCGGCTTTTGCGGCGTTGTATGCCTTTAATTCCTCGCTTTGTGCAAGTGCTTCTTTAAGGGTTTCGATTGCTTTGATCATTGCTTCGTTCATTGTTTTTATTTCCTTTCGGTTTTTATTACTTTATTTTTCCAAAAAGCGCATATGCGCCTACGGATTCTATATTAACGTCGACAAACTCACCCGCAGGGACGAATTTATCGTACGTTACTATCTTATTCTGCGTACTTCTTCCGCAGGGGATACCGTTTTTGTTCACCCCGTCGGAAAGAACGCGCAAGGTCTGCCCGATGAACTTTTCGTTAAGCGACTGCGCGATGTCGTTTTCCATATCGGAGAGTGCCTTGAACCGCGCGTTTGAAACCTCTTTCGGTATCTGCCCGTCCATTTTGGCAGCGATTGTGCCGACACGCGGAGAATAGATAAAGGTGTAAATCATGTCGAACCCGACCGTCTTTACGAGCGACATGGTATCTAAGAAATCCTCGTCGGTTTCGGTCGGAAAACCACAAATAATATCGGTCGTAAGCGAAATATCGGGAATTTTTTCCTTTATTTCCATCGCTTTTTCGAGATATTGCTCACGGGTGTATTTTCGGTTCATCAGTTTGAGCACTCTGCTCGAACCCGACTGTACAGGAAGATGAAACTGTTTTGCAACCTTATCGTTCTTTGCAATAACGTCGATCAACTTGCTCGACGCATCTTTCGGGTGGCTGGTCATGAATCGCACACGGTACTCGCCGTCGAACGACGCACATTCGTCAAGTAATTCGGCAAAATCGCATCCGCCCGAATAGGAGTTTACGTTCTGACCGAGAAGGGTTATGTCCTTATATCCCTGCTCGACAAGCGATTTGACCTCGTTTATAACGTCTTGCTTATTGCGCGAGCGTTCGCGTCCTCTCGCAAAGGGAACGACGCAGTAAGTACAGAAGTTGTTACAGCCGTACATTACGGGAACCCACGCCTTGTAACTGCTTTCGCGGCGGATAGGCATACCCTCGCTTATCGTGCCGAAACAGTCGTGCTGCTTGTCGGTAACGAAACTCACGCGTTTTTTCGATTCAAACGACGTTTTTATTATTTCCGGAAGTTTGTAATGCATATCCGTTCCGAAAACAAAATCAACGTAAGGGTAACTTTTGTAAATCTGTTCGCGGCGGTGCAACTGTTGCGCCATACAGCCGCAAAGTCCGATTTTTATATTTCGGTCTTTCGCTTTTCTGCCCTTGAACTGACCTGCTTCGGAAAGCGCGCGGATTTCTGCGTGCTCACGAATCGCGCAGGTGTTTATTATTATTAGTTGCGCGTCATCGCTGTTGTCTGTTATCTCGTAACCGCAAAGTTCCAAAATACCTGCCATAAGTTCGCTGTCGTTTTCGTTTTGCTGACAGCCGAAAGTTATAACACACGCTTTCTTGCCTTCGGTTAAAGGTTTAAGCGTTTGCGCTATTTCTTTTTGACGTTCAATTTCGCTTTGCGGAATAAAAATACCGTTCATTAAAATGCAGTTCCTACACAAATAAGATTTTCTTTAAGCCAATTATTTTCTTCGAATTTCTCGATAGAAACACAACCCTTAGAAGCCGCGGAATGGATAATCATGCCGTCACCGATATACATGGCTACGTGTCCGGGGAAGAACATCAAATCACCCATCTTTGCTTCTTCAAGCGGAATTTTGCGTAGATTTTCGTTCTTTTCGAACTCGGCATCGCGCCAGATATCTATGCCGTTAAAACGGTAGGCGTTGAAAACAAGTCCCGAACAGTCAACACCAAAATGGGTTCTTCCGCCCCAACGGTACTGAACTCCTAAATATTCTTTCGCTGTGTTGACAAGAGATTCGCGTATCTCGGCTTCTTCTTGCTTTTTGATGTTAGCAAGAGGCGTAATGTGGTTTTTGTGCATGTAATAAATACGCTTACTCGGCAAAACAGCAAAGCCGTAACGGTCTTCCTTGTGCGAAAAACCGACATCAACTCTTGCGCCGCGCGGAAGCGTCATCGGGGGTTGGAAATAGTTCTTGCCCTCGAAAAGCAAATCGGCAAAAGGCGTTACGACCATATGGTTTGCGTCATGCAGTTTCTCAAACAAATTGGGTTTTATAATCCAGCCGATGTATCCGTATTCCGACTTTATTTTGTAAAAACCGCCGACTTCCTCAAGAATTTCGGCTTCTTCGCCGTAGAGCATTTCGTCAACCTGCTCTGCCATAAGTTCGGGCGCAGAATAAATAGGTGCAAAAGGAACGCAAACTACCATAATTTACCAACTTTCAAATCAAATTTTTGGTTTGGATATTAATATCAATAAAAGAAAAAATAAAAACGAAAGGAGTAATGTTTTATGAAAATAATAAAATTTACAGCGGTGTTGTTGCTTTTAGCGGTTTTATCGACCGTTAACGTTTCGGCATCAAACGATACCGAAAAGATCAACTGGCACTACAAAACAAACGAATCCAACACTCGCCCTAATATTTTAAGCGGACAAACTGTTCCGCAACTGAAAAACTCGCTTTATATCGGCAACGAGGGCGACAAGACGGTCTATCTCACCTTCGATGCGGGTTACAGTAACGAAAATGTCGAAAAAACGCTCGACGTGCTTAAATCGCACGGCATAAAAGCGGCATTTTTTATTCTTCCCGGAATTATCAAAAACAGCGAGGACGTCGTAAGACGAATGGCAGATGAGGGACACCTTGTCTGTAACCATACCAAGAGCCACGGCGATATGTCGAAAATAACCGATGTCGAAACATTTAAATCCGAATTAAGCGGATTAGAAACGCTTTATTACGACACCTACGGATTAGAAATGCGCAAATACTTCCGTCCGCCCGAGGGTGCATTTTCGGTAAAAACGCTTGAGTTTTGTGACGAATTGGGATATACTCCTGTTTTTTGGTCTTTCGCCTATGCCGATTGGGATAACGATAAACAGCCAAATCCCGAAAAAGCAAAGGAAAAGATATTCTCGCAACTGCACGACGGAATGGTCATGCTTCTCCACCCGACAAGCAAAACCAACGCCGATATACTCGACGATGTAATAGTCGAATTTAAGTCACGCGGGTATTCTTTCGGCACGCTTGACGAGTTGGCGGAAAGAACGCTCGGATAAAAAATATTATTCAGTATATTATACTCCAAAACATCAAATAAATCAATAGTAAACAGAATAATCGAGCATTTTAAATTTACCTCTTGCATATTATTGCGAGAGGTGTTTTTTATGCTGTCTTTTCTTTTAAACATAGTTTCCAAATGCTTTTGCTTAATCCTTAGAACATCGGACACACATTCATTTCCGCCGCCGTTATCCAAAGAGGAAGAACGCGAACTTTTCCTGCGCACCCGCAACGGCGATTTGTCCGCGAGAAATAAACTTATAGAGCACAATTTGCGCCTTGTTGCGCATATCGTAAAGAAATATTACACAACCTCCCCCGACCAAGACGACCTTGTTTCGGTGGGAACGGTGGGACTGATAAAGGCGATAGACAGTTTTAATATCGAAAACGGAGCGCGGTTTGCGACCTATGCGGGAAAATGTCTGCAAAACGAGATACTTATGTACTTCCGCGCCCAGAAAAAGCATTCGAGCGTTACCTCAATAAACGATCCGGTAGATATCGACAAAGACGGAAACCCGTTGACCTATCTTGAAATAATCGCCGCCCCCGACGATATCGTCGATTCTATCGACCGCAAAATAAAACTCGAAAAAATCGCAAAAGCGATCAAAACCGTTCTTACCGAGCGTGAGCGCAAGATAATGACACTGCGTTACGGACTTAACAAAAGCGGACGCCATTACGCCCAGCGCGACGTTGCCGAGATGCTCGGAATATCGCGTTCATACGTTTCACGCCTTGAAAAAAGCGCAATAGATAAGATACGTGAATATTCGGGGAAATAACTTGAAACCTTTCCGATGATATGTTAGTATATTATCGGAAAGGATGTTTGATATGATATTGTCTGTTGATTCTCTTTATAAAGTTTACGGCAAAAACGAAAGCGAAGTTACGGCGTTAAACGGCGTTTCGTTCGATGTGGAAGCAGGAGAATTTATATCCGTTGTCGGAACATCGGGCAGCGGAAAATCAACCTTGTTGCATATTATCGGAGGCGCAGACAGTCCGACTTCGGGCAGAGTATGCGTAAACGGCTTAAATGTGCATGAAATGAGTGAAAATGAACTTGCGCTTTATCGCAGAAGAACGGTTTCGCTCATATATCAAGCGTATAATCTGTTGCCTATGCTTAATGTCCGCGACAATATAACCTTACCGTGCGAACTTGACGGCAAAAAAGTCGATGACGAACGGCTTTTGAAAATAATGAACACGCTTGGAATTTCCGATAAAGAATTCCATTATCCGCCTTTCCTTTCGGGCGGTCAACAACAACGTGTTGCAATAGCACGGGCAATTTATACTCAACCTGCGATCCTACTTGCGGATGAACCGACGGGCAACCTCGATTCCCGCAATACCGAAGAAATAATGCAACTGTTCCGCCGCGCAAACGAAAAATATAATCAAACGATAATAATCGTAACCCACGATATGAACATCGCAAACCAAACCGACAGAATAATATGCATCGAGGACGGTCAAATCGTATCGGACGAAAGGAAACAGCCATGCTCACTGTAAAACTTGCGTGGGCGATAGCGCGTAAAAAACCCTTGCATTCTCTGGTAACACTTGCAAGTGTTGTTATATCTTCCGCGTTATTGACGATCATCTGTTGTTTCGCCTCGTCATTGATATCGGACATGGATCCAAAAGATACGGATTACATGAGCAATGTGATGGTTTGCGTGACCTTGGTTGTTGTCGTAGCGGTTATTTCCGCGGTTTTGATCCGCGCAGTGTTCGCAATAAACTTCAGTGAAAAAGTCAATACTTTAGGTCTTTTGGCGACCGTCGGTATGACAAACCGCAATAAAATCGGGTTGGTGTATATAGAAGCCGCTTTTTATTCAATATTCGGCGGAATCATCGGCACTGTTGCAGGGAAATTCATCTCTGTCGGATATATGAACTATATGTCTTCTTCGAATTTACAGAATGCCGAAATATTTAGATTCGATGCAACATTCGGCGTTTTACTGACTGCCTTTTTATTGACGGTTGCGGTGACGATGTTCGCGGCATTAAAACCTCTGCTTCGCGCCGCTCGGCTTTCGATAATCAACTCATTAAAAGCCGACGTAAGAATAAATGTTTCGCTTCACGAAGGCGTATTCGAAAAAATAATGTGCAGGTATTTCGGACGAATCGGCAGACTTGCAGGACAGAATTTCGATAATAACGCGCCCAGATACCGCGCAGTTTCGATAACACTTCCTTGCGCACAGATAATTTTCGTAAGTATATACTCATTATTCATGTGGAGTTATTGGGAAGAAGGGATTTTTTACGCCTACGACGACCCCTTCTTTGCAAGTGCCATGGCAATAGGCTACATACTCACCGCGATCGCACTTTTGGGAGCGTTTGCAAGTGCAATAGCCAATATCAACGGCAGAATGCGTGAGTTCGCGGCATTAAAATCCTTGGGAATGACAAACCGCGATATGTTTAAACTTATGATGTGCGAAAGTATTTTTATCATGTTCTATGCCACCGTGTTCGGCTTGATCGGTTCGTATATCTCGGTTTGGGGACAGTATATATTCCTTTGGACATCGGCTGCGGTGCAATGGTTTCATTTCCCTTGGCGGGAATGGTTTGTATTTGTCGGAATCAACGCTGTTTTCTGTGTGTTTTTCGCCGCATATTCAACGCTGAAAATAAGAAAGATAAATATTATATCCTCGATGAAATAACAACAAAATCCGTTACAGATATTGCCCGGAATATCGCGCTCAAAAGCGTTTGACTTTTATGCAAGAACAGTTCCGGAGAATAAGCAAAAACGTTTTTTGAAGCGGTTGTTGCAAACACGCGCACACGTGCGCGTGTTTTTTGCTGCGTCAGCAGCGAAAAAGTTTTTTTCTTGTTCTGTTTCTGTTTCTTGTTCTCTCTTTCTTTTTTCTTTGTTTTCTTTCTTTTGGTTCTTTTCTTTCTGTTTTTCTTTTTTCTTTTTTGCCCCGACACGATTGTACCATAAATACGCGCGGATTTCGTCCCGACTTTTTCCCCTCTTTTTCTCACATATATACAACAAAGGCTGTTGCGGTTTTTCCGTAACAGCCTTTTTATTATTCGTCACTTAAAGCACGAAATCTGCGCCTTTTTCTATCATGATCTCACGTACTTCGCGTCCGTCGACGTCGCGCGGAAGAATATCTCTGTCAAGCGCGATTGCCGAAGCGATACCTGCCGCTTCGCCCGATGCGCGTACCGAGTGCTGAACCCTAAGCGAACTTTGCGCCAAAAATTCCGCGCCCAAGCATCTGCCCGTGATGAAAAGGTTGTCAAACCCTTTAACCACCAACGAACGGTAAGGTATCTCGTACCACGGTTTTCCGTCGTCAACGGGAGTTAGATTGCTTTCGCATGTAAGTACCTTGCCGTGAATATCAACGGGATAGTTCGATTGGCAGAACATATCGTCAAACTTCGTGCGTCTGATAAGGTCCTCTGCCGAGAGAACATACTCGGTAACGATGTTACGGCTCTCGCGGATACCAACCATAGCCGAAATATCCGAAACGTACGCGTTATCGAAGCCTTTTAGGTACTTTTTATAGAACTGCATCTGACGTAAGATTCTCTGCTTACCCACAATCTGAGTTTTTGTAAGCACTTCGGGGTCTGTGCCGTCGGTTTCATCGAAAAATTCGGGGTTGTTAAACGCAACGCAGTTAGGTCTGCCGTTAACAACAAATCCCTGCCAATACGCCCGATCGTCAGGCACAAGGTCGCCGTTGGCGATAGCCTCGTCAAATATATCAGCAAACGCCCATTTGTCGCCCGAACAACAAGCCGCGTAAACCCTGCCGTCGTTGTAACTTGCGCCTACGTTCTTGCCGGTTTTCTCGATAGTTTCGAGTATAAACTTACCAAACGCCTCGGTGTCTACGTTAGAAACGATGTATCTAAGCGAAATAGGCTGATTCTTGCCCGTTTCGGGGTTTCCTTTTGAATATTTTGCACCTGCACGGACACAAATATCGCCGTCGCCCGTGCCGTCGATAAACATTTTACCCTTTATAAGTCCCAAACCGTTCTTGTTTGCAACAACAACCGCTTCGAGTTTGTTTTCGTTTACGACCGTGTCGGCAATAAAGGTGTGGAAAAGCATTTTCACCCCTGCCTCGTCGCACATACCCTCAAGTATGACTTTAAGCATCAAGGGATCGAAATTCGCGCCGTTTGCACTTGCCGCGCCGATAGCAACCATTTTGTCGCGCACGATGTTGCTGATATACGAGCATTGCGGATTTTCGGCAATATGCGTAGACATTATCGGAAGAACAAGCCCGTTTGTAGCCGTTCCGCCGAGCGAACCGAACTGCTCGACAATCAAAACGTCTTTGCCTTGGTCCGCCGCCGCTTTTGCGGCAAACGCACCTGCCGTACCACCGCCGCAAACGACTATGTCGGCAGTCGCAAATATCGGAAGTTGGGAGTAATCCATAATAATGTTTCTCCTTTAATCATTTATAATTGAAAGGAATTCTTCCTCGTTTATAACAGGTATGCCTAATGCTTGCGCCTTGGTTAGTTTGCTTCCCGCATCTGTTCCGCAAAGCACAAACGAAGTCTTTTTCGAAACCGAGCCCGATGCGTTTCCGCCGTGTGCGCGTATAAGCGCTTCCGCCTCTTGGCGTTTAAGTGTGGGCAACGTGCCCGTAACGACGATCGTTTTGCCCTCGAGCGCGTTTCCGAGCGGTTTTTCTGTGCTCTCGCCCGAAACACCTGCGGCTAACAATCTCTCGATAAGGTTCTTTGAATGTTCGTCCGAGAAGAATCTGACAACCGATTCGGCGCTTTCGACACCGATGTCGTCAATGGTCAGAAGCGATTCCACCGTCGCGTTCATAACCGAATGAATATCGCCGAACCGCGATGCAATAGACTGCGCCGCCTTCTCCCCGATGTGTGGAATTCCAAGTCCGCAAAGCAGTTTTTCCAGCCCTGCAGAGCGGCTTTTGTCAATCGCAGAAATTATATTAGACGCGCTCTTTTCGCCCAATCGGTCAAGAGAAGCAATGTCTTCTTTTTTAAGATAATATAGGTCGGCAACGCTCTTTATTAAACCGTTTTCGATAAACTGCTCGATAACGCTTTCCCCAAGATTGTCGATATTCATGGCAGAACGCGAAACAAAGTGTATAATGCTTCGGCTCAACTGCGCGGGACAATCGGGGTTAACGCACCGCGTTGCAACCTCGCCCCCGGCGCGGTAAACCGTATTTCCGCAAGACGGACAAATGTTAGGCATTTCGAAAGGAACTGTCGCTTCGTTACGTTTTTCCAAGACTACCGAAATTATTTCGGGAATTATATCACCCGCTTTGCGCAGACGAACCGTATCGCCGATGCGTATATCCCTCTCGCGGATAAAATCTATATTGTGAAGCGTTGCGTACGAAACCGTACTTCCTGCAAGTCTGACAGGTTCGAGCACGGCGCGCGGAGTAAGCACACCCGTTCTGCCAACCTGAACGACAATGTCTTTTAATACCGTTTCGGCTATCTCGGCAGGGAATTTATACGCAACCGCCCACCTCGGTGCGGCGGCAGTACTTCCCAACCGTTCGCGCAGCGTTAGTGTGTCGACCTTGATAACCGCGCCGTCGGTGTCGTAGGCAAGTTTCGGGCGCGATTCACCTATCGCGCGTACCGCCTGTACGACCTCATCGGCGGTGTTGCAAAGTACGCCCCCCTCCGAAACTTTAAAACCGAGTTCACGCAAGGTATCAAGCGATTCAGAATGACGGGTAGGCATTTCGTTTGCAAGTTGCAGATTGAATATAAATATGTCAAGCCCTCTTGCGGCACAAAGTTTGGAATCGAGTTGACGCAGCGAACCTGCCGCGGCGTTTCTGGGATTGGCAAACGTCTTTTCGCCGTTGGTTTCGCGTTTTTCGTTCAACTTTGCGAAAACCTTACGCGGCATATACACCTCGCCGCGTACTATAAGTTTGTCGACGTCGCTGTTTAATTTAAGCGGAACAGACTTTATAGTCTTTATATTTTCGGTTACATCTTCCCCGAACACACCGTCGCCGCGCGTTAAACCGCGAACCAAGATACCGTTTTCGTATTCGAGCGAAACCGAAAGACCGTCAAATTTCTTTTCTACATAAAAATCGGCGTCGGGATATTCGGCTTTTATCTTGCCGACAAAATCGTATATTTCTTCTTCCGAAAAGATATCGCCAAACGAATCCATAGGAACTTCATGGCGCACCTTAACAAACCCCTCGGAAACCTTACCGCCGACGTGCTGTGTAGGCGAATTAGGCGAGGCGAACTGCGGATACTCCTTTTCCAAATCCACCAAACGGCGGAAAAGCGCATCGTATTCTTCGTCCTGAATCGATGGAGAATCGAGTTCGTAGTAAAGGCGCGAATGATAATTAAGTTGTTCCTCAAGAGAACGCATCTCGCGTTCGATATCTACGCCGTTTTTTTCTTGCATATTATAGCAACCCAATCGTTTTTCTCTTTTAGTTCCTCGACCTCAAAACCGTTTGCCTCAAGTGCATCGAGTACAAACTCTTTTCTCGGTGAGATTATGCCCGAGCAGACAAGTCTGCCGTCGTTTACAAGACAAGCATCAAAAAGCGGTAACATGTCGCTGATGATGTCCGCAACGATGTTTGCAAGGATAATGTCGTATTTCTTTTCGGCAAACGAGTTCCATAACGCCTCGTCGGAAAGTACGTTTCCGCAATATACCGACATAACTTCGCTTACGTTATTCTTCTCCGCATTTTCGGAAGCAATACGCGAAGCAACCATGTCTATATCAACCGCGTCGATGTGTGTAGCACCCATTAATGCCGCGCCGATGCCGAGAATACCGCTTCCGCAACCCATGTCAAGCACTTCTTTTCCGTCGGGTGACAACTTTTCCACCGCTTCCAAACAAAGCGCAGTCGTTTCGTGTCTGCCCGTACCGAACGAGGATGCAGGGTCGATCTCGATAACCAGTCTGTCGTCGCTTTCTTCCTTTTCCCAAGACGGAACGACCAAGAATTTTTCGCCTATGGGAAGGGGGTGGAAATACTGTTTCCAGTTGTTTTCCCAGTCCTTTTCGTCGGTAACCGAAAGTTCGGTGTCAAGCGAACCGAGCCAATCTTCGCCCAATGTTTTAAGTTTTTCTATACCTGCAAGAATACCTTCGAGTTGCAACTGTCCCTGCTCGTTTTCGGCAAGGTAAACGCGCACCAAAACGTCGCCGTCTTCGCGCAGTAAACCGTCCTCGACATAGTCAACGGGAACGTATTTGTTCTCCAAAAGTTCCATCAAATCGCGCGGGTCTTCTACCGAAAAACAACTGATGCCCTCGTTAAAAAGTACGCCCGAAACAACTTCGCTTCCCGCGGTTGTGGTATGAATCGTAATTTCGTTAAATTTCATATCTGTTTATCCGTCAGTTAAAGACGCTTCTCCCCATATTGGTATCGCTTCACCGAGATATTTAGGCTTCGGTTTAAAAATCGCATCGAGTACATATTTAGGACGGGCGGCAATTTCTCTTAAATCATCGCGCAAATCATTGCCCAACTCGCCCGTGTCACATTCCACACCGTAGGCATCAAGCCCTATTGCACGTGCGATAAACACAGCGCGTGAAATATGAAAATCCTGCGTAATGATAAGAACTTTCTCTGCCTTGAAAATCTCTTTCGCGCGGTAAACGGTATCGTAAGTATCAAACCCCGCATGGTCGGTAAATACAACGTCTTTGTCGATTCCGCGAGAAACCATATAAGCCTTCATCGCGCCGACCTCGTTATAATCTTCTCTCGAATGGTCGCCGCTTAATAACAACCTATCCGACGCGCCCGAAAGATAAAGTTCCGCACCGCAAGCAACACGTTCACGCAATATATTTGAAAGTGTTCCGTCCTCTTTAACGCCTGCGCCGAGAACGATAATACAATCTATATCCCCAAGTTCTACCGCAGAATCAAATTCTACTATATATTTGTTCGCGAAGGCGATAACGATTATATTGCATACCGCAACCGCAAGTATTCCTGCGAGAGCGAGTATCAAAATTGTATTCCGTACTATTTTCCAAATACGTTTTGAATTTTTATCCGTTTTGTCTGATTTTTTCTTTTTCATAAAGCATTTTCATAATTACGGCATCGTCCGATTGCGTACCTGCCGATTCGCAGATGATCGTGGGCGTTACACCCAAAGAAACCATTGCCTCGGCAAGAGGCGCGAATTCAGGTCCGTAAGTTTCATCTTCAAAAGTAAGATGCTTCTTTTCGCCCATGTCGGTGTACATGATTTTCGAGAAATGGCAGTGTAGATTTTCTGCATATTCCGCACCGAGTTCTTTTGCTATCTTATCGAACACACGCTTGTAATCGTCGGCGGTATAAAAAACACCTCTGTCACGCGCGTTGAGATGACCGAAATCCACAACGGGGGAGAAACATTTTGCGATCTTGCAAAGTTCCAAAACCTCGTCAAGTGTGCCCAACTGATTGACCTTGCCCATCGTTTCGATACCTGCAATAACCGAAAAACCGTAGTCGTACATCATTCTTGCCGTGTTGGTTAGCGTTTCACGGGCATACTCCATAGCGGTCTCTCTGCTTATCTTGGCACAAGAGCCGCAATGTATTACCATGGTTTTAGCACCCAAAAGGTCGCTTACCTCGGCACTTCTGCGTATGTATTCAACGCTGTTGTCGCGCTTTTCTTTTTCGGTAGAGGAAAGCGAGATAAAATACGGCGCATGGAACGACATGCTTATACCGTGCTCTTTTGCTTTTGCGCCGATAGCGTAAAACATCTCGTTGCTGCCGGTTATGCCGTTACCAGCTTCGTATTCGTAAGCGTCAAGCCCCAACGATTTTACAAATCCGGGTGCTTGAAGTGTAGATTTGCCTCCTGCGGCGCGGAACGCATCCGAGTTTCCGCCGGGGCCGAATTTTGCGTTCATTTTAAGTAATTACCTCCGCCAATCAAGTTTTTTGACAAAAGGCCGTTCGAAAAAGCGTTTCATGCGGAAAAAGCGCGATTCAACCGGCTGTATCGGTTTTACGATCGCAAACTTTATCCCTGCGCGGTGCGCCGCCAGACAATCGGTAAAGATCTGGTCGCCGACGGCGATGACCTCATCGGGTTTCAAACCGAAATGCGCTATGCATTTCCGAATCCCCTTAGGGGACGGTTTTCCCGCCTTGCAGACGTAAAACAACCCCAACCCCTCGTTAAAGGTGGTGACTCTTGCGCCTTGGTTGTTGGAAACGAACGCCATTTTTATACCCGAATCACGCAAACGCGAAAAATAATTTTTCATTTCTTCGGTAGGACGTTCGACCTCATAAGGCGCGACTGTATTGTCGATATCGAAAACCACACCCTTAACCCCGAGTTCGCTTAAAGCCTCGGGGGATATGGTATAAATATCGCAAAACGCCATGTCGGGGCGGAAAAACCTAAATAACATTATAATTACTCCGTTTAAAGGGTATGAATCGAATAAACCACGGAAAGAGGAGGCATTTTAACTTTGCCTGTTCCGTTTTCTATCTTAAGAACGCCGTCGGTGTCGCCCTTAAGAACGTATTCTCCGTCAGCAAGATTTGCGGTAAAGGTCATTTCAGCCGCTTCTTCCGACGCGTTTACGAGAAGCAACAGTTTTTGACCGTCTTTTCTTTCCCAATGTTCGCAGAAGGTTGCAGAGTGTTCAACAATTCCGTTACGTGCTTCTTTGCAACGTGTGGTGCGCAAAATAGCCGCATCGTCGGTGAATTCGGGGGTGCGGAGAATGTTACCGTTGTACATAAACGAACCAACTTCGCTTCTCGCCTGAACGCATTTCTTATAGAAACCTCTGTTTTTCATGTTGAAGTAAGATTCGGGAGAGGTCCAACCCATCTGCTCACCGAAAGTAAGCGATTGAGCCGCCATGATGCGCTGACCTTCGTCATCGTCATCGGGCATGTAGCGGTAGTTTCTGCCGAACATGGTTACGTATCCCGAATAAACAACAACAAACGCGGGAACCTGTCTGTTGTGAACCCAAAGCCAAGTAAGGTAGGCTTGGAGATGCTTCATGAACGGGTCTGCGGTACATTCGGTAGAAAGCGCACGTCCTTCGGGACACAAACGCATCGCGTGGTCGAGTAGGTTGTTGTAACTTTCCATCCACCAACTGCCGCCGCCTGCGCGGTGAGAGTGAGTGGGATCTTCGCAAAGTTGAGGCTGTGCCGCTGCGATCTGGTCGATATAAACGGCATCAACGCCGACTTCGTTTAACAATCTGCCGATAACCTTTGTAATTGTTTCCTGCCAGCAAGCAGTAGACGGACACATTACGGCAAGACGTACAGAAGAACCGTCGGCTTCTTTCGAACTGTAAGTTTCGGCAATCGGTTCGCCGTCGCGTCTTTTGGTACAGTTGGGTTTAGCAACCGAAGTGAACTGCCAGTCTTCTGTACCTTTGTCGCGGGTATCCCAAAGTCTGCCGTTGATGTAGGGCATAACTCTTACGCCTTCGTTCTGCAAACGCGGAAGTCCGGTAGTAAATGCATCTTTTACAGGGAAATAGTGGGGATAGTCGTTGTCAAAGGGGTTCTGGTGCCAGTCGTAAAGGTGGATAGCACTCTTGATTCCGAGGTCCTTATCGGCTTCGAAAATATCGTCAACGTACTGTTCGTCTTGACCAACGCGGACGATCCACCAGTGGGTGTTCTGCTTCATCCAGTCGGGAGAGTCTTTTCTGCCGTTTTCGTCGGTTTCGGGCTTCCAGACCGCGTTATTCATAAAGAATTCACGGTAGAGGAGTGCCGCATCGTACCAGTCGCCGTCGAATATTTCCCAAACACATTTACCGTAAAGCGTTTGCGAGTTACGAGCCGAATTAATGTCGACAAGCGGCATTTGCATGTTGAAAGTAAAGAACTTTTCGTCCTTCTTCTTTTCGAAATAAATCTTCTTGTATGCAGGGGACGGATCGTGAAGTCCGTAATATATACCGCGCTTCCAGTTCTTGTTCCAGAACGCCATAAACTGCATAGATGCGCCGTAGGAGGGATAGTTTTCGTAGTATTTGATTTCTTCCGCGCCGTTGTAAAGTTCGCCGGGGCCGTTGGGAGATAAGAACCAAACGTCTTTTTTAGCATCGAACGAAATTGTAGGATAGTCGCAGGAATAAAGGCTGTATTCCTCGTTTTCGCTGATAAGATTGGTTGTCCATTCTATACGGTTGCCTGTTGTGTGAGCGCAGAGAAC
The DNA here is from genome assembly GCA_045652625.1 of Eubacteriales bacterium. GTDB lineage: Bacteria > Bacillota > Clostridia > Oscillospirales > CAG-382 > Coliplasma. The sequence continues at coordinate 14,971 of JAZRUR010000014.1, forward strand.
AACGGTTACACCGCTAAGTGTTTTGTTGCCCGAAAGAACGATAACCGTATCGTTGCCTACCGTTTCAACAAGACAGTTTTTAAATCCCTCGTCGGAAGAAACGGTTATCATGTCGTCGGATTTCAACGCACGTGCCGTCAACGTAAACAAAGGACGTTCTTGAGTTAAAAAGTTCTTTTTAATCTTGCGGTCGCGCAAAGAATAAAGCGAAATACCACCTCTGTGGCGTGAAAGCGTACAAAGCAAATCACCTGCTTGAATACGAATAAGGTCTAAACTTTTGTTCATTTTTTAACTCCCTTTTTTATACGAAAATTTGTTTTTGCAAATGTAAGCGGCGTAACCGCCCTTGTGACGTTCTTTCTTAACAACTCGGCACAGGATCTTATTGTTGCGCCGGTTGTATAGATGTCGTCAACCAAAAGTATTTTGTTGTATTTTTCGTTAACTTTATAATCTTCTTTGATTTTGTAGTTGCTTTTTATGTTGTTTATTCGCTCGGCACGGCTTAAAAGTTTCTGCTCACGTCCGCCGACGCGTCGGAGAACATCAATAATAGGTATGCCGTATCTGCGTGAGAGCGCTTTTGCAAACTCCTCGGCTTGGTTGTGTCCGAATTTTTTCAAATTGCGCCTGTGCCTTGGAACAAATGCAACGCCGTCATAAGAACCCATGTTAATGTTACAGGCGTTCACCGCAAGTTCGGCAAGAAATTCTATGACTTTTACATCCATGTCCGTCTTTGCAAGGCGAATGAGTTTTTTAGAAACGTACCCGCTGTAATAAAACACAAAGCGCAACCCGTCGCTGTCGTGGCATTCGCACGTATATGCAGTCTTGCCGCAGTTAAGGCACTTTTCGGTAAGCGTTTCCTGAAGCAAAGATATACATTTGCCGCATATCGGCAATTCTTCATAACAAACGTTGTATCCGCACATCATACATTTGAGCGGAAATAAATGCTGTATTTTCATGTCAGATCAATTCGAGCAGATGTTTCAATGCCGTGTGGCGTACGGGGATTCGGTTGTTGCCGACCATAACGCCCAGTGCCCTGCTCGAGCCTACTATTATTACCATGTTTTTTGCTCTCGTAACTGCGGTATAAAGCAGGTTTCGGGTCATCAACGGGAACGGAGCATCAAACGAAGGGATAACGACTATCTTGTACTCGCTGCCCTGACTTTTGTGCGCGGTGATCGCATAGGCATGTTCAAGTTCGTCCAGTTGGGAAAAATCGTAATCGGTCATGCGCCCTTCAAAATCTATAGTGACGGTTTCGGCGCGTGTATCTATATCGGTAATAATGCCTATATCTCCGTTGAAAACCCCTAACCCTTCTTCGCTTCCGCGTTTCCAGGCAAGGTCGTAATCGTTCTTTATCTGCATGACCTTGTCCCCTTCGCGGAACACAATAGAACCGTATTTCTTCTCGGCTTTGTTCGGGTGTTTGGGATTAAGCGCGTTTTGAAAAACGGCATTAAGTTCTTTTGTGCCAAGAGATCCTTTGCGTGTGCAGGAAATGACTTGGATATCCTCTAACGGGTTTGCGTCATATCGCTTCGGCAGCCGCTCGGAAACAAACGAAAGTATCAACGACATAACATCGTCGGTGTTGTTCTTTTCGACAAAGAAGAAATCGTTGTCACGCGCACTCAACATCGGCATTTCGCCGCGGTTGATCGCATGGGCGTTCATAACAATAAGACTTTGCTCTGCCTGACGGAATATCTTGTTAAGTTTAACGACGTTAAATTTGTCCGACGAAATAATATCGTTAAGACAGTTTCCCGGTCCGACAGGCGGCAACTGGTCGGGGTCGCCGATAAGGATAAGGTAACTGCCCAACTTTACCGCTTTTAAGAGAGCGCACAAAAGGTTGGTGTCGACCATCGACATTTCATCAATAATAATTACCTTTTGAAATATCGGGTTTTCCTCATCGCGCGAGAAATGGTGGTGTCCGTTGTCGGAAATACTTGCTTCGAGCATACGGTGAATCGTTTTGGCTTCTTTTCCCGACGATTCAAACATGCGCTTTGCGGCACGTCCCGTAGGCGCGGCAAGTACGCAGGAAAACTTTAATATATTGCAAATATCAAGAATCGCTTTAATTATCGTGGTCTTACCCGTACCGGGACCGCCCGTGATAACGCTCACGCCGCTTGTCAGCGCGTAACTTATTGCGTCGCGTTGTTCGGGCGCGTATTTTATGTTGTATTTTTCTTCGAGCGCGGTTATCTGCTCATCAAGCCCCTCTAAAACGTACGGAAACTTGAAATCGGAAAGCGATTGCAGTTTTGCCGCAATATAAACCTCTGCCGAATATAGTTCGGTAAGAGCGTATGCATCGTAATCGCCTACCGAAAACTTTTTAAGCCGCTCGGTCATAACCAACCGTTCCGCAGCAGCGGTAGCGACTTCGGAATGAACCCCTAAAATCCTCGACGCGGCGTCGATAAGTTCGTCCTGCGGAAGATAGCAATGTCCGCCGTTCATCGAAGCAACGTTAAGAGTGTGAACTATACCCGCATCGGCACGTTCGGGACAGTCGGGCGAAAACCCAAGCGCCATTGCCACTCTGTCCGCCTTTTCAAAACCGATGCCCGTAATATCGTCGCAAAGACGGTACGGCGTGGTTTTTATTATGTCGATAGCCGCCGAACCGTAGGCTTTAAATATCTTTACCGATAAAGCAGGTCCGAAAAATTCGTTGCAGAACACCATAACGGTCCGCATACCGAACTGTTCGACGTAATTATTATGTATCTCGTCAGCGCGTTTCGGTGAAATTCCGCGTATATCGCAAAGCCAACGCGGGTTGTTTTCGATAATATCAAGGGTGTCCTCGCCAAAACGTTCGACAATCCGTTCCGCCGTAACAGGCCCGATGCCTTTTATCGCGCCCGAAGCGAGATATTTAAGAATTGCCGCCGAGGTCGTCGGGAGTTTCTTTTCGAAATAATCGACGCGAAACTGGCGTCCGAACGTAGAATGGACCTGCCATTCCCCCTGAACGCGAATAGTTTCGCCCTCACCGATATAAGGCATAATGCCGACGAGAGTAATCGGCTCACCGCCACAGTTTATGGTGCATACGGTGTATCCGTTTTCGCCGTTTGAATATATAATATCTTCAATAACGCCGTCAAGATACAACTCGCCCAAAACCTTTTACCACCTTTTAATATAGACTTTCCTGCTCTCATCGGCGCAGACACGTCGAATAACTTCTTCCTGTTCCGCATCGGTTCTGCAGATAATAAGCATATCGGGTTTTTCGCCGTTGTCCAATAGTTCCTCGCGGAAGCAAAGACAAATAAATTCGGTTCTTTTCGCGCGGTAGGCGCGTATAAATTCAAGAACGGTAAGCGCAACCCCGAGTGACGCTAACATAGCAAGAAAAATCTTGCCAAAAATCGCCATACTTAATCACCTCTATTATATTATACGCGTCAGTAAATTGCAAGTGAAAAAGATAATTTTAATACGCGAGTAAATTAAAAGAACCACCCTCGGCGGTTCTTTTTGTTTATACTTTTATCTCAAGCCCACCTTTTAAAGTCGGGGGGTGTAAAACCAGTTTAGGCAGTGCAGGTCAAATCGGGTAGGCAACGGTCAAATATTACTATGGAAGTAATATAGAATCTGTGTGTCAATATCAAAATAGTATACAGTATAACTGTCAAATTTGTCGTAAGTTCCTTGACCAATAGGTTTTCCGGCTTTTGTTTCAATATAAAAGAAATCGCCCTCGGACACAACGGCTTTATCAAAGTCGTAGTTTTCTTTCAGTTCGCCGTCTGCTTTTTCGACCCAACCCTCAAAGTTCTCAATATGCAACAGTATTTCTTCAACGTCTTCTGCAGTTGTTGCATTGAAGTACTCCGAAGTTTCAAAATCTCGAGCGGTAATTGAATCATAGACGTACTCGGCGTAATCGGTATAATCTTGAAATTCGCCATAAGTATAAAACGTTTTGCTTTTATACTCGGGCAGAGATTCGATTATCGGATCTGTATATTTGATGCCCAGATCCGTATAAGAACAGCCGCACAAACCAATTAACAAAACGAAAGTCAGAAAAAACAATATAAACTTCTTCATATAAATCCGTCCCCCTCATTTTTTAGACGTTTCAACGGAATGGGATAGACCCATTCCTTTACATGCCACCTTTACGTTCTTCTAACATCTTTCTGCCTTTTTCATGAAAAAGCCGTTCGCGGTCGCAAACTTCTTCAAAAGATAAAAGATTAACCTGATTTAATTTTTCGTCAAGTGTGAAAAATCCGTGAAGCAGGGAGTCGATTTTTTCATGTTCTTCTTTTGCTTTTTCCAGAGTCTGCACAAAACAATTATACCCATATGTATTTACAAGATATGGAAGACCCGCAACCGACAAAATACAGTTGTAGTCGATATAATCGTGATTCCTTTCAAGGTTTTTACGAAAATTTTCCATTACAGAATTCAGTTCTTCTTCCGACGCATAAATTGCATATCCGCGAATATAAAAGAACTTCATCGCAAGTCTTCGACTTTTCTTCAAATTTTCAAAATAGAAATGCTTCAAATCGAATGCTTTTGCGGAAGCATTAAGCAACAAAACACGAAGATGATCCAAACGTATTTCCCAAAAATGTTTTTTTGATGTGGCTTTGTCGCACAAAAAATCAACAAGTTCTTGGTTGAGCGAAACTTCGAACAATGAGTTCAAAAGTGTGCGATATTCTTCATGCAGTTGTCCATCAGAACACTTTTCAAATGTCCGTTTCAATTCAGGTAAAAGGTTATCTTTCATAAAACATCGACCTTTTTGGTAATCCTCAGCATTAATTATACCACACAAAACGCATAACCGCAACCATATACCATGATTACGGTTATATTTTGTATCACTTCTGATTTTTCAAATTTGATTTTGCAGTTGTAATTGATTTGACAAGTAAAAATCTTATTGTAGAACACGAACGGTTGAGTTTTGTATATTGTGCTTCGTCAATGTGTTCGCTTTTCCAAAGCATTTCAAGCCATTTGCTTGTTTCGTTGGTTTCTTTTAGTGCGATTTCGAGTTTGGCAATAAAATCCGCACGACCGTGAGCATATTTGCTTTCCGCAATGTTGGCACAAATACTTGTCGCACTTCTTCCGATTTGGTTGGAAATTATTGTTTCGCGATGTTTATGTAATTCTTTTGTCAGTTTCAAAATATCTACCGAAAACTCCATTGACAAATCGCCGAGTTTGTCTTCTCGCATAAACGCACCGCCTTCCTTGATTCGAATTATAACATACTTTTGATGCAAATTCAACTCCTCTTATATCTCAACGCGACTCCCCCAAATCCGTTTGCGCGAAGCGCAACATCGTTAGGCGTAAGCCTACTTCATTATGAAGTACATCATTTGCACGTAGTGCAACCTCGTTCATTTGTGTCCGATTTTTTGGCAACGATGTTCTCGTTACACTCAAAATGATGTTGACCTGTGTTCAAACGAGGTTGTGTCCTGCGGACACAAATGAAAAACCCGAAAGTTTTACTTTCGGGTTTTTGGCGGAGAAGGTGGGATTCGAACCCACGAACGGTGTTAGCCGTTACACGATTTCCAATCGTGCGCCCTCGACCAGCTAAGCGACTTCTCCGTATATTCGATTTTGCCTTACGCGCTTGGCTATTATATCACAGTATTTTTAAGTTGTCAACATTAATTTTGCTTTTTATTCTCCCGTTTTTTGGATTGATACGCCAAAAATTGCATATAATAATCACAATTAATGTGTTTTCGGAGGAACGTATATGCTTCCGCAGGAGCCGTACAAAAAATTTGCAGTAATTACCCTCTACGTATCAGTCGGCATCGCTTTGATTTATATCGTATTTCACTACCTTTGGGGCGCGATTCTTCCTTTTATTATCGCCTATCTGTTCGCAGAGTGCTTCCGCCCGATCGTTAAATATTCCGAATCACACAAAACCTTCCCGAAACGAAGTTTCGTACTTTTTGTCGTCTTACTCGCAACCGCGGCTCTTGCAATGCTCATTTATGCGATCACGCGTCAAGTCTTTATCGAAATAAGCGAACTTACCCAAAGAATCAAAGAAACGGTCACACTTGTCCGCACCGACGAAGCATACGCCAACGAAATGATCAACAAAATAAGCGATATGATACCTTTTGTCGACCTGCGCGACCGCCTTTGGGAGATGCGCTCCAACCTCGACGAGGAATTGTGGTCGATGCTCGTTTCGGTCGGCGAAAACATGTCGGGAACCCTCTTTTCGATTGTCGGCACGGCGGCATCGTTCCTGCCCAACGCGCTTTTCTCTACCGTTGTCGTTATCGTCGCAACCTATTATTTCGCCATTGACAGAGTAAAGATCAACAACTTTTTCCTCTCGTTCTTCCCGAAAAAAATGCGCCCCATATTAAAAAGCGCAAGAGATAATCTTGCCGAAACGGTAGGAAGGTATCTCCGCGCATACGGACTTTTGTTTCTTATAACTTTCGGCGAACTTTTACTTGCGTTCGTAATAATGGGAATCGAATATTCGTTTGTACTCGCGCTTGTAATATCGCTCGTAGACGTTCTCCCCGTGCTCGGAACGGGAACCGTGCTTATACCTTGGGGAATAACCGCGCTGATAATTGGAAACTACGGTTTGGGAATAGGACTGTTGATAACCTATGCGATAATAATCGTGGTGCGGCAGATCATCGAACCGAAAATAATCGGAAAGTTCATCGGACTATCTCCCCTTTCGGCTCTCGCCTCAATGTATATCGGACTAAAACTCATGGGGTTGATAGGCCTGTTCGCGTTCCCACTCGGCGCGATACTGATAAAACGATTTCTTGCAACAAAAAACCCACCCGTCAATTAATAAGTGGGTGGGTTTATCGCAAATTATTTTATATTATCGCTGATTAACTTAATATCCGCGCCGACAGAACGAAGTTTGCCGACCATGTCCTCGTATCCGCGCTCGATGTGATAAATATCTTCAATCATCGTCGTGCCTTTCGCCGAAAGCGCGGCAACGACCATAGCCGCACCTGCACGGAGGTCAACCGCGCGAACGTTCGCAGGACGGAAAGATTCTATTCCCTCTATATTTGCATCGCGTCCCGTAACGGTTATCTTCGCGCCCATACGCACAAGTTCGTCGGTGTACTTAAAGCGCGAATCCATAACACTTTCGGTAATCTTGCTGTGTCCCTCTGCAAGACAAAGAAGAACGCAGAATTGAGGGTTCATATCCGTAGGAAAACCGGGATAAAAGTCGGTCTTAACACGTGCCTTTTTAAGGTTTCCGTCGGAACGGACGCGTACATAATCGTCGCCTTCTTCGACCTCAACACCCATTTCTACAAGTTTACGCGTTGTTGCTTCAAGATGTCGGGGTATAACGTTGTTTATAATAAGGTCACCCTTTGTAGCGGCTGCCGCGATCATATACGTACCCGCCTCTATCATGTCGGGAATAATCGCATAAGTACCGCCGTAAAGTTTATCCACACCGCGAATCTTAATAACCTCTGTACCTGCACCCGAAATATTCGCGCCGCAAGAGTTTAGGAAGTTGGCAAGGTCAACTATATGAGGTTCACGCGCGGCGTTGTCTATAACCGTCATGCCGTTTGCGGTCGCCGCGGCAATCATTATATTAACCGTTGCGCCAACCGATGCAACGTCCATATATATAGGCGCACCCTCGAGTTTGCCGTCGGAAATACAACTAATACCGTCGTCGGTACAGTTTACCGTTGCGCCAAGCGCCTCAAAACCCTTGATATGCTGGTCGATAGGACGCGCACCGAGGTTACAGCCGCCGGGAAGCGAGGTGTAAGACCTGCCGAATCTGCCCAACTCCGCACCGAGTACATAATACGAACCGCGCATACTTTTTGCAAGGTCAAGCGGTACACTGTTGCTGCGAACGGTGCGTGTATCGATACGATATGTATAGTTGTCGATTTTTTCGATCTCGGCACCCATACGGCGAACTATCTCCAAAGCCGTCTTAATATCGCTCACATCGGGTAAATTTTCCAAAACGCAGACATCATTTACCAAAATTGTGGCAAAAATAATCGGTAGAGCCGCGTTTTTCATTCCGCCTATGTTTATCGTCCCGAGAAGAGGTCTTCCGCCGGAAACGCAAAGTTTTTCCATATCCACATACACCTTTCGGTCTAAATAGCCAAAAAGAGTCGAACTCAATTCGGCTTGAAATCAAAATTATACAGATTTATGATAACATTTACATTTGTAAAAGTCAAGGATTTTAATCGCTCACAATACAGTTTATGCAACATACGAATACTTGACAAATTTTACCGTTTATTATAATATAAATGGAATATGTTTTTAAACTTACACCGAATATACATACAACCATTAAATAAGAAAGGAAAGGTATATGTCAAAAAGCAAAAAACCGAACGTGAAGATAATTTTCCTCGGCGGCGTTGACGGTATCGGTATGAACTGCACCGTGTTTGAATACGCCAATGATATAATAATCGTGGATTGCGGTGTTTCATTCCCCGAGGATGATATGTTAGGTGTTGACCTTGTCATTCCCGACTTCACTTATCTGGAAAACAATGCCGAAAAGGTACGCGGTCTGCTTATCACTCACGGACACGAAGACCATATCGGCGCAGTTCCGTATTTTCTTCAAAAATTCCCCAACGTGCCTATTTTTGCCACAAGGCTGACTTTAGGTATTTTGGAGGGCAAAATACAAGAACACGGTATCCGCAACGCAAAGTTGCATGAAGTTCATACAGGCGATACGGTTAATCTGGGTTGTTTCCAATCGGAATTTATTAACGTCAACCATTCGATGCCCGATGCCTGTGCGATATGTATAACCACGCCCTGCGGACGTATAATGCACACGGGCGACTTCAAGGTAGACTACACTCCTGTCGGAGAGAGAATGATAGACCTGCCCCGAATTGCCGAACTCGGCAGAAAAGGCATTCGTCTTCTTCTTTGCGACAGCACCAATGCAGAACGCCCCGGATATACCCCGAGCGAGAGCAGCCTTGCCGAAAGTTTCGACCGAATCTTCAACAACGAAGAACGCAGAGTTGTTATCGCTACGTTTTCTTCTAACGTGCATCGCGTTCAGCAAATAATCAACGCATCCGAAAAATACGGCAGAAAAGTTGCCATAAGCGGCAGAAGTATGCAAAACTTCGTCAATGCGGCATTCAAGTTAGGCTATCTCGACGTACCCGAAGATATAATGATAGACATCAGCGACGTAAAAAGATATCCCCCCGAACGCGTAACGCTTGTCACCACGGGAAGTCAGGGCGAACCGATGAGCGCACTCTACCGCATGGCATTCGGTGAGCATAATCAGGTGTCTTTGGGCGCGAACGACTTGGTCGTTCTCTCGTCGTCCGCTATCCCCGGCAACGAAAAACTTATAACCAAGATCATAAACGAACTTTACAAACGCGGCACCGACGTTATAACTTACAGTAACTATGACGTTCACGTTTCGGGCCACGCCTGCCGCGAGGAGTTAAAACTCATTCACGCGCTTACTTCGCCCGAGTTCTTTATGCCGGTTCACGGCGAATATAAACATCTTATTGCCCACGCAGGTCTTGCGCATGAAATGGGAATGCCCGAAAACCGTATAGTTATCCCCGAAATCGGCAGAGTTATAGAGATGAGCAAACGCAAACTCAAACCCGCAGGAACAGTAACAGCAGGTTCCGTAATGGTCGACGGAAGCGGCATGGGCGGAATAAGCGGTGTTGTTCTGCGCGACAGAAAACGCCTGTCCGAAGACGGCGTTATAATCGTTTCGGCAGGAGTAGATACCGAATATATGTGTATTTCTGTCGAACCCGACGTTATCACACGCGGTTTCGTTTACGAAAAGGAAAACGAAGAACTTATCGGAAAAATAACCAACTCCGCACGTGATTCACTTATCAGAAGTTTTGCAAAAGGCGTCGACGATGTCGAAATCTTACGTTCTCGACTGCGCGACGATATTGCCGACTACGTTCGCAAACGTACAAAACACCGTCCGATGATAGTTACAACACTTTTTGAAATCCAGTTGTAATTCGGCAAAAATATAAAACAGGAGAGGGTCTTCCCTCTCCTGCTTTTTTATAGACTTATCAATGCTTTTATAACCTTGACAACAAAGGCTGCAGAAATATCGCGCACCATAAATTCTTCGCCGCGTTTAACGTAGGGTGTGCGAAGCGTAAAATCAAGTCTGCCCCCGTTATACCCGATCGAAAAATCCCAAAGATTGCCGTCGGCAAGTAGTTTTAACATGTATGCGCGAAGATCCGATTCGTTAAAACCGTCCGCAGAGTTTGCAAACCCCTTGCTTAACGATACCAATCTTGCGACGTCGTAAACCGACTCATCGGCGTTTGCCGAAACACGGAAAACCAACTCGTTTTGGTCTTTTTCTGCCTCTAAACTAACCTGACTTTCGGAAAAGTCAAGACATAACGAAATCATAAACGCGATAATAAGGATAAAATCCTTTTCGTCGCCCTCGCTTATAAGTTCTTCTTCCGAAATCGAAGACTTTATTCTGCTCCGATAGTTAGGAAATGCGCGTTCGAGTTCGCTTAAAAACGCGTTTAAGATTGCCGAAGAATTAAAAAACGGAAGCGGATGAGGCGATAAATGTTTATAAAGCGCAGGTTCGATAAGATCCGCTATTCCCGATGACTTGCCTTGCTTTCGGTCGGTAAACGTTTCGGGCTCGGTTATATCCGCTTCGTATCCCGACATCTTCTCGTACTTCGAAAAAACCTCTGCGCGAAGACTTGCCGATTCGGGACGCAGAATCACCAAATAGCAGTCAAACCCGCAAATTATATTAACTCTGAAACTCTTTCCGTCCTTGTTTATAGAAGAGATCAAAGTGTCGCAGGTGATCATTTCTTTAACTTTTGCCTCGTCACCCTCGGGCAGAAACCTTGTTATTTTAGTGCCGCGCCGAAGAAAGGGAACAAACCCAAACGCCTCTCCGTTTTTTGCGGTAACTTTAAGGTCTTTGTCAAGCAAAACCGCAGGATACTCAAGCATATTAAGTTTTTCCGCAAGTTCGTCGGGAAGATACCCACAGGCAGTTCTTATGTTGATAACCACGCTTTTTCTCCTTGTTGCTCTTGTTTTAATATATCCTCAAAACACAAACCGACATATCATCGGCGGTTTCACAAGTCTTTCTCGCCTCGCGCAACATTTTAGATGCAAGTGCACGCGCGCTCGGCATCGGCGGAAGTCCGCTTTCGGGGATAAGCGTGTTTTCGCTTCCCGTTTGCAATATTCCGTCGCTTAACATTACTATCATGTCGCCTTTTTCTATATTGAAACTCTTTTTGTCCGCGATAACGTTACGCATGATTCCCGCAGGGGGCGTTCGCGATTCAATAAGCATGGATTTTCCGTTGCGAATCAATACAGTAGGCGCCGCTCCCGCTTTTATTAAGGTCGCTCGTGACGTCACTCTGTCAATTTCAAGCAGATCTACGGTCGCAAAAACTTCTTCCTGCTTTTCGATAAGCGCCTTGTTTAACAATTTAAGTGCACTTTCTTTTTCTGCACCGACCGTCAACAGTTTTTCGAGCATTATTGCAGAAAGTTTGCTTGTCAGCGCGGCATCTCTGCCGCTTCCCATTCCGTCGGACACAAGACAGTAGAAGTAGTTTTCATCGTTTTCAAAAACGCTTACGGTATCGCCGCACACCGTTTCTCCCGACTTCGCTTCGGAGATTTTCGCACATTCCACCCTAAACGCAGGGGTGGAATTTAACTTCATCAGCGTGTATTCGTCATGAAACACAAACTCGGGCGCAGAAACCGCCGTTCCAACAACTTTTGCTATCTCCGATGAAATCTTGTCGGGAGTTAAAGATATCTTCTCGGGATTCACACCGAAAACGGTTATTTCGCGTTTTCGAACCCCCTTGACTTTTACTCCGTCGCAATCTATCCCAACAGAAGAAAGCGTCGCTTTTATCGTATTCGCAAGACTTTTGTCGGTTTTGGCGTTGTCTTCCTGCTTTTTCGCCGCGTCGATAAGTATAGACGAAAACGCAGAATACTCGTCCGCCATGTTTTTCAGTCCCTTTTCGCTTTCCTTTTCGCGCAATACGGGAAGATTATTTATCTCTCTCGCCATAGCACAGGCGTTGGGACAGCAAGAACTTATATGCAAAGGAATTTTCGAATAGGCGGCAACTCCGTTGCGCCGTATCTCGCTTGTAAAGAAGTTCGATATCTCGCTTTTGTCGAGTTCGCAGCCTTGGCAATGTGCGCATTGGTTTTCCACGACCCGTACAATATTTCCGTTTAACTCTGTAACGCTTACCTGACGCGAGGTTTCGGAAACGGTATAAAACAGCGAAGAAAGCGAGGAAAAGGTAGCCGCATATCGCGAAATACGTCTTGAATGTGCACGTTTTTCGGCGCTGACCGTGGCGGTTCTGTAAACCGTAAGACGGTTCCTTAGAGGAATAAAACCGATATAAACAACCGTAAGCATCAATGTTGCAACCGCAACACCCTCTACGCCCGACAGATAAAAATATCCGCTTACACCAAGCATAAAGGACAGTAACAGCGCAAGAGGTTCTATCTCGGTTATCAGCAAACCGTAAGTCATGCCCAAAACGCCCAAAGCGCCGGTTGCCGCACCGCCCGACACCAGTCCGCAAAGAACACCGCAAACTCCGCCGAAGCCAAATCCGCGTGTCCTTGCCGCGCAAAGCGTAAAAATCGCGCCAAGCAGAAAGGACAGCGACACACCGTAAATGTCGATCGGCGATAACAACAGCGTAAGCGCAAAAGCGAACGCAAGAAGCGATATGTCGTAGCGTTTCGGATGAAGTTCCTTTTTCTTATCGAAATAGCCCGAAAAGGCATAGGTGAAAATCGGATACGCGATAACAGCCGCCAATAAACGAAATACTCCGTCCATGTCGGTTATCCCCGTCATAGCGATATATGCCGCGCGTAACGCGCTTACCGATAACGAAAGAAGCAAACGGGTAAAAAGAAAAACGCCTCCGTTCTTCTCTTTCGCCGTAAGTACGAAATACAAATATAACGCACAAAACAGAGCAAGCGGTATGCAGGGATCAAAAAATGCCGCAGCGACCGTACCCAAAAGTACGCCCGTCCGCCGTTTTTTCGGCACGGCGCAAAGAAACGCGCAACCAAACGGCAAAACGCCCGATGCAAGTGGAGCAACCCCCAATATAAAACCGAAAACGGCAAAAATAATATCGGTTTTTCGGGCAGGTGTTAAGATTTTTTCGCGAGTCAGTTCCATTTTTCAACATTCCGTTCTTTTTTTGTTTGGGAGTTCATTATATCCCCAAACAAGAGCGCGGTTTGTCGAAGCGAAACCGAAATTTATAGTTCTTTTTTTCTATTTTCGTTAAGGTTTGTAAGAGCGTAACGAAAAGAAATACAGTATAAGGATTTATAACAAAAATACAACCGAAACTGCGATAAATGTATTATTTCGTGAATCCCGAAAAAAGTTCAACATTCGGCGTAAAGAAATAACGCTTGACCGTAATATAATCGGAAACGTCCACTCCGTCTTTGCCGTCTACGTTTGCGGCGGCGGACTGGATATCCGAAAGTTTATAGTTGTTTATACATGCCCGTTTTATTAATATGTAGTCGCCGATATCGAGCGAACCGTTGCAGTTAACGTCACCCGCAAGACATATAGTTGCCGTATCAATAATATCGCCGTTTACCTCAAGCGTGACCACACTTCCCGTTCCGACGTATCCCGAAACCGAAAGGTCTTTGCCGTCTGCACTTTTTACGGTAATGTTCTGTTTATCAAAGTGTTCCGAGAAAGAATCAAGCGTCAGTTTCCATTCTGCCGCGCGTAAATATCCGTCATTTCCGAGACTAAATACTTCGCCCGACGGAGCAATAGCCTTTCTGCTGAAAAACGTTGTGTATTCCAAAAATACCCAGCCTGTTTCGCCGTCATACTCGGTTTTGCCCCAGAATCCGTCAACCTCGGTAATGTCAATAATATCGCCTTTTTTCATAACCAAAAGCGATTTGGAAGATGTGTTCGCTTCGGCGCGGAGATTGAGGTTAGCGTTGAGTTTATAATAACCTACTTCTTTTTTGGTAAGAATGATTTCGGAATCAGGATAATTATAGGGCATGTTTACATACTGTATTCCCCTTGCGGCGGCGGTTGCAAACTGCGCCCAGGTATAACGTCTTGTAGAAACCACACACGGCGAAGATTTTACACCGTCGCCACCCGCGTTGCCGTGGTAGATAACGATGAAGTCTTCGTCCATTGTAAGTATAGAAACCGAATGTCCTGCCGAAAGACGGACGTGCGCCCCCGGCGCCGCCTTCATGAGCAACTCTTTCACGCTGTTCTCGGTCACAGCACCGCTTGAAAGCGTACCGACGTTATAATATAGACTGTCGTTTATCGAATGGTCGATGAAACCGAAACATTTCCAAAAAATCATTCTCGCAAACGCAAAACATTGCGCACCGAGCAAATCGACCTCACAACTTTCCTTTACCCCCGTGGGATAATAACGCATACAGTTGCAGTTGCCTACCGACTGAATACAGTAAGTCGATGCAGTATTGTGGCAGGTACATGCCTTGCCGTTTTTCGAAAAATATGTACCCGGCATGTGGTTTTCAAGCGGCAAAGTAGTTTCGCCCACCTGAACATACGGGCCCGTGTAGTCGCTTCCTGCCGATACAGCTGCCGTTTCCAAAGCATTGTCGGAAGAAACCGCATCGCTTTCTGCTTGACTGTTCGGGGCAGAACGGTACTCTAAATATTCATCGTTGCCGTCTGTCCATATCTCGTCGCCGTTGTTTTCTGTGTATGTATAATTCGGGTTTTTCTTTATCCAGCGAATACTCCCGTTAGGTTCGGGAACAAAACCCTCTATTCCTGTTCTCGTTAAAACGGGTTCTTCTTTTCCGTCCGTCATACCGTAGACTGTGTTGCCGCGAAGATACATCAACCCCGACTCGGCAACGTAAAGGCACTTGACCTCGCTGTCAAACTCGTAAACGGTTTCCAAACTACTTCCGTCGGGCATACAGCGCATTATTTTGTTGCCGCAGGTAAACCAAAGTTTGCCCTCATAATAATTAAGATATTCGCCGTCGACTTCGGCAAGAAACAATATCTCGCCGTCGGCAGTTTTTTTGTAAAGCGCGCCGTTTTCGTTATAAATAACGTCGTCACCGACGTCGACCGCAATGCCGCCGTACATTATTCGGTCGCCAAACTCAACTTCCGAGGCAAAAACAGCGTTGCTGTCGGCGATAATAGGCATACCTATCACAAAAACCACCGCACAAAGCAACATAGCAACAATACGTTTAAGCATTTCTACCTCCAAAAGTTCGATTTATCGTTCGACGCGATTCGTCATTTTTTGTCATTATAAATATACCACAGCCCGATACCCACTTTCAACCCCTTTTTGTGAAGTAAAAAAGAGTTTTCGCAACTAAATACGAAAACTCTTTTATATTTATTTAATATTAACTCAGTTTCCCGAAATCAACGCTCTTACTTCTTCAAGCGTGGGTACGGAATTCACCGCGCCGGGCTTTGTAACAGCCAAAGCGCCTGCCGCGTTAGCAAACTTTGCCGACGAAAGCACGTCGCCTGTACGAAGATACTCGGTAGTAAGAGCGGCAGTGAATATGTCACCCGCAGCAGTCTTGTCAACCGCCTGAACGTCAAACGGCGAAACTATGTCACAATATTTACCGTCGTAAACGTAACAGCCGCGTTCACCGAGTTTCAAAACAACGTACTTAATATCCACCTTGTTGCAAAGCGCGATAGAAGCGCGTAAGCAGTTTTCAAGATTGTTTGGACGAATACCCGTCAAAATTTCGGTTTCGTTTTCATTCGGCGAGAAAATCTCTACCTTTTCCAACTTTTCAAGCGGAAAATCCGCAGTAGCCGCACCTGCATCAACAAAAAACGGCACGCCTTCGTCTGCGGCGGTTCTGGCAGCGGCGATTACGGCTTCGGGACGGATCTCAAATTGAGTAAGTACCGCATCGGGATAGCACGAAAACGCTTCTTCAACGTCTGTATCGCTTATCTTCCTGTTAGCGCCGCCGTAAGAGATGGTACGGTTCACACCGTTCTTTTCGATCATAACAACAGAAAGCCCCGTCTGTTCAAGACGGTCAACCTTTATGTATCGGGTATCAATTCCGCGTTCTTTAAAAAGCGCGATCAATCTGTCGCCATAGGCATCGTCGCCCACGCGCGAACAAAAAATCGCATCTGCACCCAACGCCTTTACAGCGACTGCCGCATTCGCACCCTTGCCGCCGGGAGCAAAAGCATATTTGCCCGAAGATTGCAAAGTTTCGCCGGGAGCAGGGATATAGGGTGTGCTTAGCAGAAAATCAATATTTGAACTTCCAGCAACAAGTATCCTTTTTGCCATTATTGTGATACCCTCCGTCATTTCAACTTTCTACTATATATTACATCATTCTGCAACTATTGTCAACCTGTTTTAAAACACCTGTTCATCTTGCGTTTTCACCGAGGCATATTTTAGTTTTGTCGCCCTGCCTCCGCGAATATGCCGCTCGGCGCGGTTCTTCGCAAGTACTTCGCTTACCGTTTCAAATAACTGCGGGGATACCTGCTTTAACCGCTGTGTAAGGTCTTTATGTACCGTGGATTTGCTAACTCCGAAAAGTCTTGCCGTCTCGCGCACCGTCGCTCCCGTCGCGGCAACATATTCGGCAATGTCCGTCACGCGTGTTTCTATTTCGTCATACATAATAACATCAACTCCGTTTTGTGGATAGTTGATATATATGACGCGGTTGTAGTTATAATGACAGTTTTCGAAATTTGACAAAATTTAGCGAAGAGCATCAAACAAGAAAGAGATTGTTTTAGCGGACTGTTCGACTCAAGCGTTTATCTCATCGAACCACACAACGCGTTTGCGCTCACTTGTATAAGAAAACTGTTTATTATTTCCTCATCAAATCCATATAAATTTTCTGATAACACTCTATCATTTCTTCTTTCCCAAATTTCTTTTTGGAAATATAAGAAATTTCGTTTTTGTCCACTTCTTTGAAATATAAATAAGATTCCAACTCATGATAAAGTTTATCTGTTTCGCCATAAGGAACAAAACTACTATACTCTTTTATAGTAATCATCTCTGGCGCCCCTGCTTCAAATCCAACAATAGGCGTACCGCAACATAGCGACTCTGCAACTACCATGGAAAATGTTTCTTTTCGACTTGTCAACAGGGTGACATCTGCAATCGAATAATATTCTGCCAATTTATTTTGATCACTTATATTTCCTAACAAGATAACATTAGAAGGGATAGCGTCTGTTTTTTTGCACCGGCCTGCAACCAAAAATAATACATTATCATCTTTACCCAAAAAACGCTTTGCTAATTCAACAACATAAAAGCCTCCTTTATTATGATCGGGCTCTGTGCTGAATTCTGCCGTTGCATGAAAAATGATTTTTTTATGATTCCACCCCATATCCTGTTTTAACGGGCTGTTTGAAACAACATTAAAAATCGACGTATCGATTCCGTTTAACACCGTGCAGTGTTTTTGCTCACGTAATATAGGGGCTTTTTCCGCCCGGCTTTGTAACCACGGAGAAACAGAAACCACTACAAGTTCATCAAAATTCTCAAAGGCTTTTTTCATTTTTTTCCATGAATAGTGCGTATGATCAAAGAAGATGCTTTTCGTCTCTTTTTTAAATCTGGGACAGTTTCCGCAACCGGTTTTCCATTTATTACACTCAAAAGCGTGTCCACAATTGGCAGTATACATAAACTCTGCGTGTAAAGTTAAGACCGTGGGAATTTTGTTCTTTTTCAAGAAGGAAATCAGCCTATAAATATTAACAAAATATCCGTTAATACAATGAACATGTACGATATCCGGCTTTTCTCTATTGATAATCCGAATCAATTGATTCGTAGATAAAAAACATCCGCCATACATGATTCCCGTAAAGCGTGAAAGCAAATTGTTTAACTTAGAATACCATTCTCTGCAGGTTTTATAAACATCCGCTTCGATTGTCTTTGTTCCGCGTCCGTAACACACAACAGATTGATACTCTTCTTTTTTCATTGCGCTGTGTATATCATAGACGATTTTACCAGTGCTCCCCTTCTTGTACACGCAATTGACCTGTAATAATTTCAAAGCGGCATGTCTCCTTTCTCTTTTATGGCAAAGCAAATCACTTGTTATGTGTTGGCTTTTTTAATAACATCAAAAGTTCGTAAATATTTCTTGGGTTCAATCCTTTGAACATTAATTTATTATTTTTTCTGAGCGGTTTTATAAACCATCCCATAATTACGTTTGTGAATATTTGTGTTATCAATGCGGCGATCGCAGCACCCGCAACACCCCAAGACGGTATCAACAAAATATTCGAAAGAATACTGAACATCGCCCCCACTAAATTAATGATCCACAAATAACGTTGCTTTTCTTCAGCCAATATCCATATATTTCTGACCGGACCCAAATAAGAGAAAATGCTATACCATGTAATTATTTGCAACGGTTCTATTGCTGCATGATACGCGCTTCCGTACATGACATGAACAATCAAAGGCGCTAATATGCATATTACTATGCTTTGTAAAACAGAAGAGTAAAAAATAACAGAATATAAGCCTTCCACGCTTTTCTGGAACCTTAAATAATCTGATTGCCGATACGACAAAATCATTGGTCTCGCAGAATCTATAACTGCATTAAAAGCAAATCCTGTCATACCTGCGCACGTAATTGCAGCAGTATAGAAACCTACAGCCTCTTTATCGCAAAACATTTCCAACGCGACACTTCCAACATGTCCAAACACCGTTACCATCATACTAGATACGATATAGAACTTGCTTTTTGACAAAAGTTCTCCCGCCATTTTGAATGAAAACGTCAATGGCTGTTTGCCTACTTTTTTGTAGACCAAAAATAAACCGACAGAAATCAGCAAATAATCTAATGCATTGGAAAGAGCAAACCAATAAATACTTTTTCCGGTTATCATTAAAAAAATTTTATATAACGAAATGATACAATATGCACACAAAGAAATAATTGATGTATATTTGGATAATAATTTACTCTGAAACCAATATTGAATCATCTCCGTTGCCTGAAATAACAAAATCGTACTGTACAGCACACATACAATAATCGTTTCACTTTCGTTTCCGTTTGTTATCAGAACAAATGAGCCGACGCCAATCATACAGAGTATCGCCGATAACACATTCATGACGGTTGATGTTCCAAGTACCGTCCCTTCTTTTTCCGGACGGCTGATGAACTCTTGAACCAACGTGCTTCGGAATCCCAACTGCATGATTGGAACAAAGAACGCAACTATAGACGCAACATAGTTGATCAAGCCATAGTTAGATGGGCCAAAGTATCTTGCAGTCATCATACTTATAACCATATTTAAAATCGCCTGAACAACTCTGCAACAAACAATCCACGTTGCATTTGTTACAATTTTATTGCGCACCATTTCCTCCTTTTCTTATCGTGACAATTCAGGATCTTTGCTTACATTGCATAACAACAAAAACTGCCCGTCAAGTAAATAAAATGACAAACCGCCCGAAAACAATATTGCCTCGCCGGAGCCCAAAATCAAACAAATGATAAATGCCCACGCGGCCAACTCTGTTCTGGCGGATTTGCTTTTTTTGCACAAATCCGACAAAACAATATATAAAAATAAAACAACCAATAAAAAAACGACAATTCCATACGAAACCAATACATTCAAATGACTATTATGCATTTGAGAAAACAAAGAGGAAGTCACCATATTGCCATATGATCCCCATAACGGAGATTCCCTAAACATAGAAAATGCATATTCCCACACTCTTTGACGCGAATCTAGGCCTTTACCCTCGCTAATCAAAAATGCGAATATGCCGTTTTGTGAAAACTTATCAATAATCAGCATATACAAAACTGCAAATATTAAAGGAAATATTACAACCGTCAAATTGAATAGTCTGCTTTGAGGTATGTAGTGCCGACCTTTTCGTTTAAATGTAATGTTAATTCCTAAAAACAGAATCAACGCAAGCAAAGCGGTTCGAGATAATGTTTGCCCAATTAATATTGTAAAGATTGCCGTATAGCAAATTTTTATTAACCAATGTTTTCTTTCATAATAAAATGAAAAATAACATATTTCTCCAAAGACAATACATAACAAAAACAATGCAAGACTATTAGGATTGTAAAAGCCAAATTTAAGGTACTTTATTCCCAGGTTTGTAACATAGAAAGCATCTGCTCGACGAATAATATAGGCAAACAAACAAACAAAAGATACAAACGAAGTTATTTTAAATAATTTTTTTGCCGTCATGCCATTCATCTTAATCTTCATACATACTGAAAAGTATAAAAATACTGACGAAAACATCAACCAGTTATTGAAATAACTTACAGATAGTTTATTACATGTCATAAAAGGACCGATAAGTGATGCCGCCATTATTAAAATTGTCAAAATATCTAATGTGCTGCTCTCTTTCAAATGAAGAATCCAAAATACAAATACAACAACAAACGACAAAGCAAACGATATGCTGGTAATAATGTTGATTTCAAAGAATTGACCCGTAAGCATCATTGCTGATAGTACATAAAGTAAAACAACAAATGTATCGTCAGTAATTCTGTGCCTCATATGTTTTCTCCTATTTTCAATTTTATATCATCAACGATTTCAGAAAACACCATATTTCCTGTGACACAGTCATTCTATACATTTAATCATTGATCATATAAAACTGAAAATGAACCCTATCGTGAAATATGTACCATATCTACGATAGGGTTCATATCAGTTAATTATTCAGCGAAACACTGATGCCTTTTAGAAAATAATCTTTCCGTCTGCGCCAAAAGTATATCCGCCTTCGGGAAGAAGACCGTTGGTCTTCCAAATGCCGTAATAGCAGTTCTTCTTTGCCACAAGACTGCTGCCGATGTAATAGTAAGAACCGTCGGTATCCTGAACCAAACCGGCATACTGAGCTACACCGTCAATATAGTAACGGATTTCTCCGTCATCATCCTTGACAACACCTTGTTTCAAAGTAGGATTATCAAAGCACAGTTTACCATCCTTATCGAACCAGTAACCGCCTTCGGGAAGAAGACCGTTGGTCTTCCAAATGCCGTAATAGCAGTCCTTCTTTGCCACAAGACTGCTGCCGATGTAATAGTAAGAACCGTCGGTATCCTGAACCAAGCCGGCATACTGAGCCACACCGTCAACATAGTAACGGATTTCTCCGTCATCATCTTTGACAACGCCCTGCTTCAAATTGCTCGAAACAAAAGTATATTCGATACCGTTCTTCACTGCGAAATCATGTGCATACGAGCCTTCTACAACGTTCAGCACAACCGAGTCAACTGCGTTGAAAGAAGTATTGGCAATCGAAGTAATGCTCTCGGGAAGAGTCAACAATTTCAAACCGGATGTTTTCGTGAATGAATAGCCATACAAATATTTTACACCGTCAGGAAGCGTAAGTTCTTTAAGATTAACCATGAGACCCATAGCATAAGCCTTGATTGTGGTCAATTTGCTTCCTTCTTCGAAAACAACCTCTGTAACATGGTCCAAGTTGTAGAGGAATCGAGTACCGAGCGTTGTAATTTCCTTGGAAACATAAACGGAAGTAATGGATGCTCTTATTTCCCAAGAATACCAAGGAATAAGACCAACATTGGAAAAATCAAATGTCGGACCTTCGCCATCCATAATCATCCGACCGTCTTTAAGCATTACATATACGACGTTTTCGCCGCAAAGACCTGCCAAAAGAATGGTTTCATCTTCAACAAACACGCCTTTATCGAAGGTACAATTGAAGCCGCACAGTTCAATGACACCGTCCCACGCGTAGCCGTTTTCGTCGAAGTTATAATAATTATCACCCAATCTGTTCAAACCGGTGATATGATTGTTACTAACGAAGTACATTGTTTTGCCATCGGCAGTTTCATAGAAACCTTCATATTTGTAATCGGGCAAATATGTACCATCCTTATCGAAGGTGGTCATTACACCATCAATGATATGGGAACCGATAAGTTTCGTGCCGTTCACATAGTAAGAAGTATTATTTTCGTCCCATCCATCGGCAACAACAACACCGTCAATATAAGTCTTGCCATCGGTATAAATACCGTTAAACAATTCGCCGCCGTTTACACAAGCGAGTTTGCCATCAACGTTAATTGCATACTCGTGTCCCATTGCGGGAATGATAGTACCCCAATCGATTACAGAACCGCAACCGTTATGGGTATCACACTCACTTCCAAGGTTTTCAACAGAACCGCATGCGCACGCAACACAGAATACGCGATTTTCATATCCGCTTTCTGTACAAGTCGGAGCCTTGTTCTGGGCAGTTCCGGAAGTACAAATGTGGAAACTCCACTTGCCCTGTCTATCGGTGTTCGTATAATAACGGTTCATTTCTGTTTTAATCACAGTTTCGTTTGCCGAGAAAGTAATGCTGCTGCCATCAACATAAGTAACAACACCTGCCTCAGCACTAACAACTAGTCTATAGTCTCTTGTACCGTCCGAATACCACATAGCGTGGGGAGTCAGGATGTAATACTTATCCTGTTTTGCAGGATCGTTGGAAATATAATCCTTACGGATGCCGCTATCATCCAACCATCCCTTTGCAGTCCAAATACGAATAGGAAGTTTTGCTAGGATGTTGGTATCCGCAACTTCTGTGCCGGTACGAGTAAATGTAATAACCGCGTCATTATGGTTGTTGATATAATACTCGGCGGTAAAGCCATAAGCAACCTCCATACCTTCCAATTCCCAATTATTGACATAATCAAGATTGATGGTGGTAGTAACGGAGTTTATGGAGGAGAGGTTATCGGCAACAAGATTGAGCCAATAAATAGAACCGGTGGGCAACAAAGTTGCATTGGGATCAGATACTTCCAAGCGAACATCGCTCTTATCTGTATTTACAGTAACCTTGCGAACAATATTACCAACATTGCCCTGGTTGTCGCTGATTTCCATAACGATTGTGTGAACACCGTCGTTCAGATACAAATCAGAAACAGTAATTGTTCCGCCTGCAGATATCGCAATTTCCGCTGTACTCAACACACCGTCAACGTACACTTTAACAGAATTACGGTTCAAACCGGTAGCATTCGCCTTGGATGTATTCTCGTAAGCCTGTGCCATCAACGTGATTGTGTTAGTAGAGATTGTCTGACCGGAAATTTCTACGCCGTTTGTATATTCATCGGCAATGGTCATGCTTGTAAAATAAGGATTCTCACGGTCAATAGTCGCATCAGAATAGTCTACCGTGATATCATCTACGTAGTAAGTAACTTTCTGATAATAGTTGTAGTCTACACCTGCAGTTGCAGTGTAATGGCTGTTGATCTGAATATACTCGAAGGTTTTGTAGTTGTCCAAAACTTCCCAGCTGAAATAGAACCATCCGCCATTACCAATACCAGTTTCAGTTCCCAGCATGTCTTTCAACTTATAGTCCACACGAACGGAACCACTAGTCGTTCTGAAACCTGCCGAAACCTGCATGGATGCGGTGACCACTTCCGCAGGAATATACATCCAGAAACCAACAGATGTCGCATCAGTCAAATCAAGGGATTCCGGAAGGAATAGTTCCATCTGACCGTGGCAAGATGCCGTAACGTTGGTCCAGTCAATATCCACTCCCATAGCATAGTTACCGTTTCTAACCATTCCATGGTCACTGTCTACCAAATAAACCTGCGCCGGAATATCCAAACCGATAGGCGTATAGGTTTTCTGTCCAAAATATCTGTAGGAATAATGGCTATTTATACGGGTATCGCTGATATGCCAACCATATATATATTCCCCAGTATCCGCAGCATCATCGCCGCCGATGTTACCGGTTTTGGAAGTGTCAACAACAAACTTACCGTCCTCGAAATCATAAATGATTTCAGATGCCTTGCCAAAACGAATGTTGGCAGTAGCAGTCTTGCTTGTCTGTCCGCAAATAACTGCGGTAATGGTACCGTTAGTCAATCCGGCACTTGTGTCACAAGCAGTAAACTGATCACCAACGATTGTACCCAAAGCCTTATCGGACAAAGTATAAACGATGTCATCCTCGTCGTATGTTACAGTATTACGACCTTCGTTAGTCGTTACATCAATGGGCAAAACCATAGTATCGCCATATCCAATAACGATGGTTTCATTTCTGAAAGCAATATCGGGAAGAACAACGCTAATCGAAGTTTCACCGACAACTTCGTCGTTGTAAACGAGTTGTGCGGTGACTACACCTTCTTTGCCATTGGATGTGAAGACGCCATCTTCGATCGTACCGAAGGAATCATCCGCCAACTGCCATTCTGCATCCGAAGGAATTTCCACCACATTACCGGTCATATCGGTTCCGACTGCATCAAACTGCACTTCGGAATTAGGCGTATAGTATTCATTTTCAGCAGAAATATGAGCCTTGTAGAACTGTCCGTCTGCGGGGGCCGTAGAAATAAAGCAGATACCGGATGTAGAAGGACGGAGACCGCCATCGGAAGGAGAGTTGTTTACCTTCAATTCTTCACCGGGGCGCTGAGAAACAAAAGTGGAAGATCCACCACCGTCACAGTTAGCAGCCCAAACGCAG
>JAZRUR010000015.1:0-24742 GCA_045652625.1 Eubacteriales bacterium
GGTAAGACTTGCACCTGCTTGTATTGCGTTTTTAACAAGTCTGTCGGTGGTTGCTATACTACCCGCGAACGCTTCGCCGCCGGGCATCTTTGCAACGCCGTCTTCGATATAACATTCCTGACCGTTTTCAAGCGATCCGAGTATGGTTTTGCCCTCGGTCATACCTGCACCGCGCATAGCGTCAGTAACAAGCGCACATTTATCTACGCCCTTTGCAGTAAATACATAGTTGAGCATCGAGTGAGGTAGATGTTTGCCGTCGCAGATAACTTCAACCTTAAGCGAGTCTATCATATATCCGCTTTCTATCATACCGGGATAGCGATAACCGCGTTTTCTTACAAGTGCGCTCATACCGCTGTAAAAGTGAGTCAACTGAGTGTAACCGTGTTTTACTGCTTCGAGCACTTCTTCGTAAAGCGCATCGGAATGTCCCATAGATGCACATATTCCGAGTTCGCTGAGTCTGTCGCCGAGTTCAAGCGCGCCGTCCAATTCGGGTGCTACCGACCAACGTGCGATAATGCCTTCGCCTTTTTTGAGTATTTCTTCGTAATGCGCTTTTTCGGGATTTTTAAGGTACTTAGGGTCTTGAGCACCTGCCTGTTTAGAGGAGAAATAAGGACCCTCAAGATGCATACCGTAAAACATGTTTCCGTAGGTTTCGTCCTTCTGAACCTTGCGGAAAACGTCAAAGGAATGGAAAAGTTCCTCGTCGGGACATGTGAGCGTGGTGGGAAGCATGGTTGCAGTACCGTGAGACGCGTGTAATTTCGCCGCGCCGAGGAAAGCCTCCTCTGTGCCGTCCATAAAGTCGTGTCCGCCGCCGCCGTGCAAGTGAATGTCAATAAAACCGGGCGCGATGTAATAATTGTTCTCTGCAACGCCCTCTTTTACTTCGCTGATAACTCCGTTTTCAAAAGAAACCGAGCCATTGATTATGCCGTCAGGAGTAATTACTTTACCCGAAAGATACTGTTTAGACATAAAAACCTCTTTTATTCGTTAATAATGGCAACCGCACTTGCTGCGATGCCTTCTTTTTTTCCTGTAAAGCCAAGACCTTCTTCGGTAGTGGCTTTTATACTTACCGCGCCTGTGCTGATATTGAGCGTGTCTGCAATATTACGGCGCATTTCGTCGATATACGGCGAAAATTTGGGTGCTTCTGCAATGATGATTGCATCAATATTATTTATTTCACAACCCATTGTTTTAAGCAATCTGCCTACTTCGGCAAGTAATTTGAGCGAGTTGATGTTTTTGTATTTTTCGTCCGAATCGGGGAATCTTCTTCCGATATCGCCCAAAGCCGCCGCGCCCAAAAGTGCATCGCAGATAGCATGGGTAAGTACGTCGGCGTCCGAATGACCGAGCAGACCTTTCTCGTATTCGATCTCTTTTCCGCCCACGATAAGTTTTCTGCCTTCGACAAGGCGGTGAACGTCGTAACCTTGACCTATTCGAATCATGCTAAGACCTCTTTTTTGTTCATTAAAAATTCTGCAATAGGAACGTCGTTTGCCGTAGTTAGTTTCATGTTCGTTTCCGCGCGTTTGATATAGCAAACCTCTACGCCGATTTCTTCGAGTAACGAAGTTTCGTCTGTAAAACCGGATATGTCGCCGTTTAGTGCGTTTACGGCATGAAGATAAAGTGATTTCTTAAAGCATTGCGGAGTTTGTACCGCAAACAGCGCCGACCGTTCGGGTGTAGAAACAAACCCTGTTGTCGGGTGTTTATGCTTTATGGTATCGGTCACTTCTGCGCAAACGCAGGCCGCGCCGTGAAATGCGGCTTTTTCTACCGCATCATCTATCATTTCAGCCGTTACGAACGGACGTGCACAGTCATGCGCACAGATTATTTCTATATCTTTGCTTGACTGTAATATTCCGTTTTTTACAGACTCTGCACGTGTTTCACCGCCGCGCGTGAATATTATCGGTTTATCGTAACCGACAGCCAACGCGCGGAGTGAATCTTCGTTATCCTCAGAGCATACGACAACTATCTCGCTGACGCAAGATTTATCAAACGCACCGAGTACATATTCAAATAAAGTTTTACCCAAAACCTTAATATTGGGTTTGGACACACCGCCCATGCGTCTGCCGCTTCCTGCGGCGGCGATGACGGCACAACTTTTTTTGTTACACATTAATCGTTATAATCGTAACCCATTTGGAGCGCTTTTGCGTTGAGTTCGCCCAATTCGGGTTTCGCCTTAGGTGCAGACGCTTTGATGCAGTCCATGAAATAATCAAAATCGTACAAACCGGTCTTCTTCATAAGATAACCGAGGATTATTACGTTTGCGAGTTTGGGGAAACCCGCTTCGTTTGCCATTTTGGTGGCAGGAATATAACACGCCGTTACGTCGTTACGCGAGGTTTCAACGTCAATAAGCGAACTGTCGATAACGATAGTGCCGCCAACAGCAACTCTGCCTTCGAATTTCAAAAGCGAGGGTTTGTTCATCGCGATAAGAATATCGGGTGTGGTTACGAGCGGAGAACCGATAGGCTCGTCGTCGATATTGACCGAGCAGTTACAAGTACCGCCGCGCATTTCGGGTCCGTAGGAGGGAAGCCAACTTACCTGCTTGTCGTTTTTCATACCTGCAAGTACGAGTTGTTTACCTGCGAAAAGGATACCCTGTCCGCCGAATCCTGCTAAGAGAATTGCACTCATTTCGTTTCCTCCTTTGTAACATCCTTATATACGCCCAACGGATAGTGCGCCATCATATTTTCACGCAACCATTCGATAGATTTTTCGGGCGAAAGACCCCAGTTGGTGGGGCAGGTGGAAAGAACTTCGATTATAGAAAGTCCTTTCTTTTGCTGTTGCATTTCAAAACCCTTTTTGATAGCCTTCTTTGCGGCGCGGACGTTTTGAACACAGTCAACAGAAACACGTTCTGCATAAGCAACACCGTCTAACGTGCTTACCATTTCGCAAACACGAATGGGGTTACCCTGAAGTTCTCTGATTCTTCCGTAAGGCGAGGTGGTGGAAACCTGACCAAGCAAGGTGGTAGGAGCCATCTGACCGCCTGTCATACCGTAAATAGCGTTGTTTACAAAGATTATAGTGAGGTTTTCGCCTCTTGCGCCGACGTGAACCGTTTCGGCAGTACCGATAGCGGCAAGGTCGCCGTCACCCTGATAGGTAAATACCGTAAGGTCGGGGTTTGCGCGTTTAACGCCGGTAGCAACAGCGGGTGCGCGTCCGTGAGGCGCTTCTATCATATCGCAGTTGAAGTAGTTATAAGCGAAAACCGAGCAACCAACGGGTGCAATACCAACCGTCGAAGCCTCAACGCCGAGTTCATCAATAACTTCGGCAACAAGACGGTGGATTATGCCGTGGGTACAGCCGGGGCAATAGTGAAAGGGTGTATCTGTAAGTGCATGAGGCTTTTCGAATACTGTCATTATGCGTTACCTCCCGAAATTTCTTCGATTTTAGCAAGTATTTCCTCGGGAGAGGGTATCATGCCGCCCGTTCTTCCGTAATGGTATACCTTCTTTTTACAATCAATGGCAATCTTAATATCGTTTACCATTTGTCCCATGTTCATTTCTACCGAAAGGAAGCAGTTTGTCTTATCGGCAAGTGCGTTAAGTTCCTTAGCAGGGAAAGGATAAAGAGTAATGGGACGGAAAAGACCTGCCTTGATGCCTTTTTTACGCGCGTTGCGGACAGCAGTCTTTGCGATACGCGCGGTGATACCGTAAGAAACGATTACGATATCTGCATCTTCGGTAAGATATTCTTCGTACTTAACTTCGTTTTCTTCGAGTTTCTTGTATCTTTCAAAACGTTCAAGAACGATTTCTTCAAGTTTTTCGGGTTCGATGTAAAGCGAGTTGACGATGTTGTGAACGCGCTTACCGCCGTGACCGCAGCATGCCCAATCCTTTTCGGGAATCTCACGTGCGGGTTTTGCTTCGAAGTCGACGGGTTCCATCATCTGACCGAGTGCGCCGTCTGCAAGGATCATACAAGGCATACGGTAGATATCTGCAAGGTCGAACGCTTCGCCAACCAAGGTTGCAATTTCCTGAACCGAGTTGGGAGCAAGAACTATTGCGTGACCGTCGCCGTGGCCGAGCGCCTTGGTTGCTTGGTTATAGTCGCTCTGTGCAGGTTGGATACCGCCAAGACCGGGGCCGCCGCGCTGAACGTTAACGATAACACAGGGAAGGTCGGAACCGATTATGTAGGAGATACCTTCGGATTTAAGCGAGATTCCGGGCGACGAGGAACTGGTAATAACTCTTGCGCCTGTACTTGCAGCGCCTAAAACCATGTTAATTGCCGCGATTTCGCTTTCTGCCTGAAGGCTAAGACCGCCTCTCTTGGGCATTTGTTTTGCCATATATTCGGCAAGTTCTGTTTGAGGGGTGATAGGGTAACCGAAGAAGAGTTTACAACCTGCGCGGATAGCCGCTTCGGCAATCGCTTCGTTGCCCTTCATTAAAAGTTTTTCGCCCATTATTTGTCACCTCTTTCCACAGTTATAATAACATCGGGACACATGGTTGCGCACATAGCACAAGCAATGCATTTGTCCATTTCTGTTACAGTTGCAGGGTGGTAACCTTTTGCGTTAAGAACGCTCTTGTCAAGAAAAACGATTTTCTTGGGACACGCCAAAACACAAAGACCGCAACCCTTGCAAAGGTCGGTTTTAAATGTTACTTTGTTCATTTTCAAGTCCTCTGTATTTAAGATTTTTATTATCAAAATAACTTTTTGGTTATATCGGTAATCTTTATTGTATCGGGTATATCAAGCCAATCGGGAGAAGTTGTCAAAAGCAACGGGAGGTTAGAAATTTCGGAAAGCCGTTTCGCATGGGGAATAGCGTTCAATACTATTTCTTCGGTTGTTTCGAGCCCGAGGTTTGAGTTGTTTATGATTCCGTGAAATTCGAGCCCGGATGCGCGTTTTATATCTTCAAGCACTTCTAAAGCGCCCTCGGGTTCGGCAGTTATATAACGGTAGCGGTTGTATACAAAATACATTTTATAACCCGCTTCGACATAATCGTCATGCGATAATCCGAGTACCGCCGCACCGTCACCGTCGCCGCCGACGTCGGCAACCGACTTTCCCTCGCCCGTGAACAAAAGATGATAATTCGGTGGGAGTGCGGGGATATCCACATTCGTGTTGGCGAATATCGGAATCATCGTCTGTACGCCCAATTCATTGAGCATTTTTTCGTTATCGGCACTTCTGAAATAAGGGTTTACAATATCAAGGTCGGCGATTCGGCATATTTCACCGTTTTTGGCAATCGACATCGCAAGATTAACCGCAATATTCGTTTTGCCCGAACCGTAGGGACCTGAGATTATTGTAACTTTTTCTTTTGCTAAATCTTTTAAAGAGTTCATCTATGCTCCTCTTATAATGTCACCGCTTTTGGCAGACTCTATTTCCAAATAGAACTCCATTCCCGCATGAGGTGTAGAATCAATAGGATTCATATTAATATCGTACATGTTGCCTATGACAAAATCGGTTCCGAAACTTTTAGGCGAGAGCAAATTCGCGTTGCTGCCCTTGAACATCTTGTTTCGTTGGAAACACTTTGCAAGACCTTTTTTCTCGTCGAATTCGCTAACCGTCGCAAGGAAGGGGCGGTCTGCTATATATTCGTTTTCGATAACCACGTTGGCATCGGTTTCGGGAGAAGAATAGAAATATCCCGTGCCGTATTCCCTGTGGCTTACGCTTTCGGTTTCGCGTGTGCAACGTTCGTCGTAGGGCAGGTTGTCGAAATAATTATCAAGCGCAATTCGGTATGCGTTGGTAATTGCCGCGGTATAGTAGGCGCTTTTCATTCTGCCCTCGATTTTAAACGAATCTATACCTGCGTTTACAAGGTCGCCGATATGTTCTATCATTCGCATATCGCGTGACGAAAATACATACGTGCCGTTTTCGTCCTGTTCTGCGTACGCAGTTTCGCCGTGCTTGTCCTCGCGCAGATAGTATTTCCAACGGCAGGGTTGCGCACATTGACCGTTGTTTGCGTTTCTTCCTGTATAGTAATTAGAAAGCAAACATCTGCCCGAATAGGAAACGCACATTGCGCCGTGAACAAAACATTCAAGTTCTGTTTCTTCGGGTATGTTTTCGCGTATCGTTTTTATTTCGTCAAGCGAAAGTTCACGTGCGAGAACAACACGTTTTACACCGTACCTGCTCCAAAAGTTTATCGAAGCGGAGTTGACCGTCGATGCTTGAGTAGATAAATGAAGTTCGGCGTTCGGTATTTCGGATTTTATTATATCCATAACGCCGATATCGCTTACAATAAACGCGTCGGGAGTGATATTCGAGAGGATTTTCACATACTCGCGCAATTCCCGTAGTTCTCCGTCACGCGGCATGGTGTTAAGCGTGAGATAAACCTTCGCGTTGCGGTTGTGGGCATAGTCGAGAGCCTCTGACAGTTGTTCGGGAGTAAGGTTACCCGCCGATGCTCTCATACCGAAACGGTCAAGCGCACAGTAAACCGCATCTGCACCGTAATTAACGGCATATTTTAGTTTTTCAAGGTTCCCCGCAGGAGATAGAAGTTCGGGGCGTTTTTGATTAATTTTCATAGGTTCCTGCTTCTATTGCTTCGTTGTCTTTTTTAACCTGAGCAACATTGTTGTCATGACCGCTCTTGCTCGAAGCATAATAGGTCTTACCTGCATTGTTTGAAACGAAGAAATATGCATTTATAGTTCCGCCGCCGCTTGTTGTCGGTGCGGTGGGGAAGAGTGCGGCGTTCAGCGCATCAAGTCCGGGGTTGCTGATCGCTCCGGGAGGCAGACCGTCATAAAGATAGGTGTTATATGGAGTTTCGTAGTTCGGATCGAGTTGGGTAGAATCGGAAATACGGTCGGGCAAAGCGTATTGGATCGTAGCATCGCTTTCGAGTTTCGGGAACGATGCAGGATGTGAAAGACGGTTGTGGAAAACATAAGAAACAGCATAGAAATCGTCAACCGTGCCGCCCTCGCTTTGTACCATGGACGCAAGTATTACGATATCGTCGAAGTCCATGCCGTATTTATCAAGCATGGTCTTCTGGTAGGATTCGCCCTTGATGTTTTTGCGGGTGAAATCTTTCCAGAACTTGTCGTTGAATGCGTCAAGCATTTTGTTTATAACGTAAACTTCGTTTTCGGTCGTATAGAAGTCATAAGTGTCGGGGTAGAGATAACCCTCTAAACGGTATTTTCGGTGCTCGGAATAGCCTTTCTCGTCAAGCAACTGTACAAAATCCCATTTATAAGGATAATTATTTATCGCCTCGATATAATCTTCGCGTTGACCGACACCCTTTTCGATTAAAAGGTCGATTATCTGATCAACGGTAAAACCTTCGGGTATGGTGATCTTAACAACTTCGCGCTTTGTGTTTGTTGCGGTAAGCACGGTTATTATTTGTGAATAGTTGTAGTTTGTATTAAGAGTATGTTCGCCCGATATATATTCGGTAGAACTGTCGCCGTCGCCGCGATACTGCATGTATATTTTATATACCCAGTCGTATTCGATAATGCCGTTTTCCTTTAAGAGTTTTGCGACCGATTCGTGGTCGGCACCGTCTTCTATCGTTACCGTTACTTCGCGAGTGTCGGAAACCAAAGCGAAAACGTCGTTGCCGATAGTTATAATATAATAGGAAAGATATGCCGACGCTATAACCACAAGCAGAATGTATATAATCGCTTTCGGTACGATACTTAACTGTTGGAATATATTTTTAACAACTTTTCCTGTTTTCGACTTCTTTTTGATAGGTTCTTGCTGCGGTTCTTCTTCAACAGGCGTTTCTGCGAGGTTGTCTTCGGCTGCCGAAAAATGGTCGGAGAAGTGAGGAGAGTTTTCGCCGTTGTTTACAATCGGCGCGACATCGCTTTCTTCGCTTAAATGGTTAAAAATAGCAACAGGGATCTCACCCTCGTTGTTTTCGGAGGGTTCTTGCTGCGGTTCTTTTTCGGGTAGCGGTGCCCCCAAAGAAAGAATTTCTATTATTTCATCAACGCGGCTTTCGTGCTCGCGAGCAGAATCGTTATCGTTGTTGTTTTCGGATTCCGGCTCAATAGTGCTGTCGTTGAGAGAATTCAACACTTCAAAAATCTCATCTGCACGGCTGTGTTCTTTGTTATCTGCCAAGAGCAACACCTCCTCAGGTTAAAAGCGAAACTGCTATGAAAGTCAAAGTGAGTATAATAAACGTAGGTGAAAAGAAAACTTTTATAAAGTGCGAACTGCTTTTCGGCGGCAATGCTTCGATAGGCGGTTTGTCGGAGTAGGCATAACATATACTTTCCACACGCGAAAGCATAAGTATAAAAGTAATGCCTGTAAGTAATACAAGAACAAAACCGATAAAGAACGCACCGTTTTTGACAACAGTCACACGTAAAAATGCGTCACTTGCGTAGATACTTAACGTGTTGCTTAAAAGATGCAACGCGATCGAGGGTATTATAGACCGCGTGATAGCGGTGACAAACCCGAGCAAAAGTCCCGTGAATAGATACACGAAGAAATTCTCTATCGAAAAATGAAGCATCGAGAAACAAAGTGCAGATATGATCACGGCGTTTGCCGTTCCGTATTTGCGGTATTCCGAAAATACGATGCCTCTGAAGAAAAATTCTTCACAAAACGCAGGAATAACTATAAGCGAAAGTATAATTTCAATTTGGCTTGAACCTTCGGTGGTTCCCGAAAAATCCTCGTAGAAATTCACCAAAGATGCGACCGAGCCGCCGTTTACGAAATAAAAGAACTTGATAATCAACATTCCGCAGATAAAAAACAACGCGGAGAATATTAAAAACAGGATATGAGTGCCGCCGCGCGGAACGAGATATATCGGTTCTTGCAGTTTGCGGCCTTTTAAAAGATAGTAAACCATGCATGGCAGAGCAAGTGTTGCCAATTGAATAACTCCGACGGCAACGAAAATGTTGGTGTCGCTTTCGAGGGTTCGCAAGGCATACTTGGAGGTTTGCATCGCAATGATTACAAAAATGACCAATAACGGTGTGGTTATAAGCGGACTTTTAAATCGCTCTTTTGTTTCTTCGGTCATTTGTCAATCCTCCCCTCGTTTTTATTCGTCACGTGCGTTTTTTATTTGTATCTTACAGAATTGCGGATATCTTCGGCTGCTTGTGCGCCAAACATCACTTCGATCAGTTTGAAACCGAATTCGAATGAAACGCCCATGCCTTCGGCAGTGATAAATATGTCGTCGTGTTCAACTTTTTTGCCGGTGATGTTTGCATATTGAAGTTGATCGGCAAAGTCGGGATAAACAGCGGCGTTTCTGCCGTCAAGCAGACGCATTTTGCCGAGTATCGACGGTGCTGCACATATAGCGGCGATGAATAAACCTTTACCTGCCGCGTATTCGATTATATCGAGCACCCTCGGGTTGTTGCCGAGAAGTTCGGTTCCGGGAAGTCCGCCGGGGAGAACAAGACAGTTCATGTCTTCCTTGCGAAGTTCGTCTATCGTGATATCTGCAGTAATAGTGAACCCATGAGAACCGGTTACGGCAAGGCCGCCTTCGGTTGCTACGAGCACAACGTTTGCACCCGCGCGTTTTAAGAGGTCGGCAGGTACGAGCGCTTCGCTTTCTTCAAACCCTCTTGCGAGGAGAATATATACGTTTGCCATGTTTTTGTCCTTTCGGTTATTTTCCTAATTCGGGAATAATATCTTTAAGTCTTTCGACGATTTCTCTATGTATGTCCTCGCGCGGACGGAGCGAACCGTCTTGCGCACAATCTATTTTTATCCAACCCAATTTTTCGGCAGAATAAAGCGCGGCGCGGTAGGAGTTTTCAAGGTGTTTTTTGTTGTTTTCGTGAATATCTTTTTCTGCACCCGTTTCATCGCATCTGTGCTGTATCATTTTTGAAGATACTTCGGGCGGAACGCAGAGATAAACAACCGCGTCGGGTTTGGGGATACCGAGTTTGTTGTATTCATAATCCATAAGCCATTCAAGGAAGCCGTCGTATTTATCGGGTTCGAGTTTCGAAAGTTGATGAACGGCATTCGCAGAGGTGTAGCGGTTTGCGAGAATAATGCTTCCCGATTCATAGTCCTTCTTCCAATCGAGCAAATAAGAGCAATACCTGTCCGCGCCGAAGAAACTACTTGCGGCATAGGGGTTGACTATTTCGGGGTCGTCGCCGAAACGTCCTTTTAAATACATATTCACGTGAGCCGAATAATCGACGTCGTAGGTCGGGAAAGAGAGATAGCGGTAGGGAACACCCAAGTCGGACAGCAAATCTTTCAAAAGTTCGGTCTGCGTCATTTTTCCCGACGCGTCAAGTCCGTCGATGGCAATAAGGCGTTTTTTCATTTCTTCCCCTCCTTTTGGGTATAGTTATCGATTATTCTTCAATTTATAAATATATCACACTTCTTATAAAAATGCAAGAAAAAACGGGCATATTATACCCGTTTTTAGAAATTTTTTGGTTTGGAGCAAACCGCTTGGTGTCGTATCAATAAATTTGTATCTTTGCCGGATATCATTTAATGTCCTGTTCTAAATTTTCAAATATAGGCACATTGAAAAAATCAATCAGGGTTATGCCGAAACCGTCACAAATCATTTTTAATGTTACTATCCCTGGATTAACGCTTTTTCCGTAAAGGATATTTTTAATAGATGACGGCGGAACTGCCGATTCGGTCGCAAGTTTGTTTATGGTCATGTGTCTTTCTTCGCAAAGTTGTAAAATTCGGTTTTTTACTGCAATATAAGTATCCATTAACACTCTCCGTTTCTGTTGTACTAAAATAATTGTAAACAAAAACACTTGACAATGTAGGCTATATATGATACTATATGGTCTATAAATAGCCTATTTGTGACAAAAAGATTCGTTTTGTATATTTTGTGCAGTCAGGCTATATATAATTCGTAGCAAGGAGAACGAAATGAGTAATTACACAAAAGAAGAACAAACAGAAATCATCGGCGATGCGGTGCATCTTACTGCCGCTATCCAGGCAGAGGAGAAAGAACTTGAGGAACTTCGTTCGCAGAGGTTCAGACCGCTCCCTAACGGTCCTGTGAGAAAGGTGCTTACGCAAACCAAGACGTTCGCGCCCCAGTATCCTCAACCTCCAAGGACAAAATACAGTTTTTCTGAGTATTTCGATGAGTATAAAAACAACTTTTTGAAGAACAACACGAAACGCATCAAACAAATCGGGATTACTGTTGCGGCGTTGCTGGTTGTTGTTTTGATAATTTCCATTATCGCGAAAAGAATTTCGATTTTCTTCAATATATGTGCCGGACTTATAGGCATTGCGGCTACTGTCGCGACAGGGGCGGCTATAATCACTCTTATTAAACTTTATTCGCAATATTTAACCAAATGCAGTCAGATGAATAAGGAATTGGCACAGACCCCCGAATATTTAAAGGCGGTAGAAGATGCAGAAAAAACTGCCGCCGAACAGCAAAAACGCGCAGACGAAGAACTCAAAGCAGAACAGGAAAAACTTGACGCGGCATATAGAAAGGAAAAGGACAATTATGATAACATAATCGTTCCGCAATATAAGCGCGAAGCAGAGTTGTGGAGCGAGATCCAGAAAAAGAAAATCGCCATTGTCGAAGAAGATTTGCGCATCAATCGCGAAACACTTCAAAAGTTATACGATACAACCAAACTGGTTTCGGCATCATACAGAGAACTTTCACTGTTAGAATGGATGTATGAGGACATGAGCACATCTGACCACGACATAAGATATGCCACCGAACTTCTTGACCGCGACAGACAACGCGCGGCAACCTTGGCGGCAGGTTCTATGGTGCGTAATTCCGTAAAAGAAATGAACCGTGATTTGAGAACGGGCTTAAGTGCTATATATTCCGAACTCGAACGCGGAAACGATATAAGCGCAGATATGCTTGATACTCTCTCTCAAAACAACAAACAACTGTCGAAAGTCAGACGTGATATGAATATCGGCACTGTAATCGGTACGGTTCAAAGACATAAAACAAACAAGATTCTCGGCGGTTGATAAAATCAATCAGGCATTGACGAAAGTGTTTAAAACGTTTCGTTTGCATACATAATAATACGGCAGAAACGGAGGGCGGTTGCCCTCCGTTTCTGTTTGTGTATGCATTTTTAAGTGTTATACAATTTATTTACATATCTTCGGATTATCTGTTCTGCCGACGAGGTAATCTATCGAAACATTGAAATAATCGGCTATCTTAATCAGCGCAGAAATATCCGGTTCACGTTCTCCGGTTTCGTATCTGCTAATAGTATTTTGACTCGTGTTAAGGTCAAGCGCCATTTTTAGTTGTGATATGTTTTTCGATTTTCGCAATTCTTTTATTCTCATAATAAATACCTCTTGACATTATTATCCCGTTTCGGTATAATAAAAATATCCCGATTTGGGATATTTTGTAAAAAAGAAAAAAGTCAATGAGAATTTGTTCAAATTGCAAAAGGGGCGTTGGCGATTTTTATGCCTTTTTTAGAAAATTCCCGTCCCTGTTGACAATGAACTCCACCCGATTATATAATTAAAATAGAAAATAGCACTCGCGTTCTATTTCAAAAAACGAAAACAATATAAAAAATAACAGAAAGGGAGAATCATCATGAAGAAAATCGCATTATTATTGATGTTCTGTTTAGTTTTTACGTCATTGGCACTCTTTGTATCCGCTATTGAAGACGAAGACATTGGAATCTATGAGGGCGCGGAGTACGTAAAGGGAGAATTGTTAGTTTGGTCAACCGAATTTTTCGACCCTGCCGAATTTGAAGGCGACGGCCCGTTTGATTTTCTCGGCATAAGCATCACCTATCTTGAACTTCTCGTTTCGTCGGAAATCACGGGCGGTGATGTGGAATGTTACTACATCAAAATTGCAGACGGCATTGACACGCTGGAAGCACTTGAAATTCTCGGCGAAAACGAAAATGTTTCGGAAGTAAGTCTTAACTACATAGCATATCCCGACGATGACGAGAATAAAGAACCCGAAACCGACAAGGAAGAACTCGAAGCGTTTGAGGGACGTGCATTTTTAAAGGGAGAATTGTTAGTTTGGTCAACCGAATTTTTCGACCCTGCCGAATTTGAAGGCGAAGGCCCGTTTGATTTTCTCGGCATAAGCATCACCGACCTTGTAGTTCTCGTTTCCCCAGACATCACGGGCAGTGATGTAGAATGTTACTACATCAAAATTGCAGACGGCGTTGACACGCTGGAAGCACTCGAAATTCTCAGCGAAAACGAAAATGTTACGGAAGTAAGTCTTAACCACATAGAATATCCCGACATCGAGTGGGTGAATGTTTACATCGATGACTCTCCGTTTGTCGGCATGAACAAAGTCGAACTTGCCGAACATTATTTGTTTGTTTCCGATGAATTTACCCTCTGCTTGAACGAGGAACTCGACCTTGCTGAATTTGAAGGCGAAGGCCCGAATTACCTTTACGGCGTATGTGTTGAAACGATAAGCCGTGTCGAGTCCGAAGACGAGGATTCTTTTGTCTACAACATCAAACTCGGAAAGCAATATATGTGGAATTGCGATGCTCTTACCGTTTTTGAATGCAACGATAATGTTATATCGGTCAGATACACAAGCGATTACGGCAACGGAGATATTGATAACGACGGTGATATTGATGTATCTGACTACATCTTGGTAAAACGTATGTGTTTAAGAACCTATATGCCGACCTATAACGAACTCGGCTATGCCGACGTAAATATGGACAGTAAAGTTGACGTGGTCGACTACATTCTTATAAAACGCCATTGCTTGAAAACATTCGATTTGTTTGCAGTTGAAGAGGAAATAGTAGACTAATAATACTTGGTTTAACAGAAAAACTCCCGAACGGTAAGTTCGGGAGTTTTTGTTATTTCTTAAACCTATCAAAGAAAGACTTGTTTTTTGCGTGGTTTTTTTCGTTCATGCTTTCGGAAAATTCTTTAAGCAGTTCTTTTTGCTTCTTTGAAAGTCCCTTTGGTGTTTCGATAACGACAGTTACAAGCAGGTCGCCTCGGGTTTTGCTGTTGAGCCTGGGGACGCCTTTTCCGCGTACCGAGAACGTTGTTCCGCTTTGCGTACCCTCGGGGATAGTCAGTTCGCCCGAACCGTCGGGGGTGGGAACGGTAATTTTCGCACCTAAAGTCGCATCGGCAAAGGTTATGGGAAGTTCGTAACGGATATTATAGCCTTCACGTACAAAAAAGTCGTGCTTACGTATTGCAACCTGAATCAAAAGGTCGCCGTTAGGGCCGCCGTTTGCGCCGCAATCACCTTGACCGTTAAGCGCAATTCGCTGACCGTGGTCGATACCTGCGGGGATATTGACCTCGAGCGTTTTATTCTTACGAACTGTACCGCTGCCGCGACATTCACGGCAAGGAGTCTGTATTGTCTTGCCTCTGCCGCCGCACTCGTCACAGGGTGCGGTGCTTTGCATCATACCGAACGGAGTACGTCTTTGTACGGTTATCGAGCCCCGACCGCCGCATTTTCGGCAGGTAGAAACAGATGTGCCTTTTGCCGCGCCGCTTCCGTTACATTCATGACAATGCTCGACACGTGTGAAAGTTATATCGCGTTTGCAACCGAAAACGGCATCAAGAAAGTCGATAGTAACCCGTGCGCCGATATCTTCGCCGCGCATAGGTGCGTTGGGGTTTCTGCGCGTACCTCCTCCGCCGAACATACCGCCGAACATGTCGAAAATATCGCCCATGTCGAATCCGCCCGAAAAACCGCCGCCGAAGCCGCCTGCTGCAGAAGGATCGACACCAGCATAACCGTATTGGTCATAATTCGCTTTTTTCTCGGGGTCGGAAAGTATGGAATACGCCTCGTTGACTTCCTTAAACTTTTCCTCGGCATTCTTGTCGCCGGGATTGGCATCGG
This sequence comes from Eubacteriales bacterium, assembly GCA_045652625.1. Lineage (GTDB taxonomy): Bacteria > Bacillota > Clostridia > Oscillospirales > CAG-382 > Coliplasma. Next base: position 14,999 of record JAZRUR010000015.1, read on the forward strand.
GGTGATATTCTTTTGCTTTTCTTCGGAACGCTTTTTTTATTTCGTCGTCGGTGGCGGATTTGTTTATGCCAAGTATTTCATAGCAATCTCTTTTATCTGCCATATCTATGTTTACCTCGTCGGACAGTCATATAATGCACAGACCAAGCAAAACAAAACAATCATAATTCACGCAAAATGAATTTTCGCAGAAAACAGAGGAAGAAAAACAGCAAAACTGCTGTTTTTCCTCAATGCATTAAATGTTTTGCTTTATGAACAAACCTCACCTCGCAGTAGATTTCTACAACTTCGGGTTCGGTTTGTCCATTCTGCACTATTATCTGACAGTCCTCAGTTTTAATTAAATTTTGATGATTAGTTGTTGCTCTTGTCGGTAAAGTCGGCATCGTAATAATCGCCGTTGTTACCGCCGTTTGCATTGCCGTTCGGGTCGAAACCGGCACCGTTCGGGTCAAAGCCTGCGCCTTGAGCGTTTTCGGGGTTTGCTTGTTGATAGAGTTTTGCGCTTACTTCGTAAATCGCCTTTTGGAGAGCATCGGTGTCAGCCTTGATTCTTTCGATATCGTCGGTTGCCGCGCTTTCTTTGAGTTTTGCGATCGCGTCGCGAACAGGCTGTTTTTCGGCGTCGCTTACCTTGTCGCCTGCTTCGTCAAGAGTCTTTTCGCATTGGAATATAAGGCTTTCTGCCATGTTCTTGGTTTCAACCGATTCCTTGCGCTTCTTGTCTTCTTCGGCGTGCATTTCTGCATCGCGGATAGCCGCGTCGATAGCGTCCTTGCTCATGTTGGTAGAGGATTGGATAGTAACGTGCTGTTCCTTGCCTGTGCCCTTATCGGTAGCGGTAACGTTAACGATACCGTTAGCGTCTATATCGAAAGTAACTTCGATTTGAGGAACACCTCTGGGAGCGGGAGCGATACCGTCAAGGCTGAATCTGCCCAACGTGGTGTTGTTTGCAGCCATTTCTCTTTCGCCTTGAAGCACGTGGATCTCAACCGAGGGTTGGTTGTCTGCCGCGGTAGAGAATACCTGACTCTTCTTAACGGGAATAGTAGTATTTCTGTCGATTATTTTGGTGAATACACCGCCAAGGGTTTCGATACCGAGCGAAAGGGGAGTTACGTCAAGAAGAAGTACCTGACCGCCGCCGATTTCTTTGCTCAATACGCCGCCCTGAATAGCCGCGCCGACTGCAACGCATTCGTCGGGGTTGATGCCCTTGAACGGTTCTTTGCCGATGAAGTTCTTAACTGCATCTGCAACTGCGGGGATTCTTGTCGAACCGCCGACGAGAAGAACCTTGTCTATCTGGCTTACCGAAAGACCTGCATCGCTAAGGGTGCGCTTAACGGGGCCCATGGTTCTTTCTACAAGGTCGCGAGTGAGTTCGTCGAACTTAGCGCGGGTAAGAGTAGCATCAAAGTGTTTAGGACCGGTAGCGTCTGCGGTGATGAAGGGAAGATTGATGTTGGTGCTCATGGTAGCAGAAAGTTCGATCTTTGCCTTTTCTGCCGCTTCTTTAAGGCGTTGCATTGCCATTTTGTCGCCTCTGAGGTCGATGCCCGATTCGGATTTGAAGGTGTCGGCGATCCAGTTCATAACCTTTTCGTCGAAGTCGTCGCCGCCCAATCTTGCGTCGCCTGCCGAAGCAAGAACTTCAAACACGCCTTCGCTTATATCGAGAATCGAAACGTCGAAAGTACCGCCGCCGAGGTCGTAAATAAGGATCTTCTGGTCGATGTCCTTGTCAAGACCGTAAGCGAGAGCCGCTGCGGTGGGCTCGTTGATTATACGCATAACCTCAAGACCTGCAATTTTACCTGCGTCTTTGGTTGCCTGACGCTGAGAGTCGGAGAAGTATGCAGGAACGGTGATGACCGCCTTGTCAACTTTAGTGCCGAGATATGCTTCCGCATCGCTCTTTAACTTCTGAAGTACCATCGCGCTGATTTCTTGGGGAGTATAATTCTTTCCGTCGATATCAACTTTATAGTTTGTACCCATTTCTCTTTTAATAGAGATAATGGTTCTGTCGGGGTTGGTTATTGCCTGTCTTTTAGCAACCTGACCAACCATTCTTTCGCCTGTTTTGGAGAAAGCAACAACGGAGGGGGTTGTTCTGTTACCCTCGGCGTTGGGAATAACTACGGGTTCACCCGCTTCATATACTGCTACGCAGGAGTTTGTTGTACCAAGGTCAATACCTATGATTTTAGACATAATTAAATACCTTCCTTTACATATATTGAAAATTTGTTTACTAAATTAATTAACGACTTTTACCATTGCATGGCGGATAACCTTTTCGCCGTACATATAGCCTTTTTGGAATGTTTGAGAAACAATATTTTCGCCCAAGTTTTCGTCGTCTTCGTGCATTATTGCGTTATGGAGATTGGGGTCGAATTCTTTTCCGTCGGATTCGATTACCGAAACGCCGATTTTTGAAAGAATATCGGTAAATTGTTTATAAAGTGCGTTTATTCCGTCATCGTCGGGAGAAAACTCCAACGCCTTATCCAAACTGTCTGCAAGCGGAAGTATTGCCTTTACCGCATCGCAGTATGCATCGGCGTAAGCGTCGCTTTTTTCTTTTACCGAGCGTTTGCGGTAGTTGTCGTACTCTGCCGCCAAACGAAGATACCTGTCATCGTATTCGGCAAGTTTTGCGTTAAGTTCTTCTATTTCTTTCTCGGCTTTTTTAGAGAGTTTTTCTTCTTTCACTTCGCTGTCGTTTTCTTTAACTTCTTCAACCGTTTCTTCGTTTTGGATAGTTTCTTCGGTTTCGTTAATCGTTTCGCTGTTCATTGTTTCCTTCTCCTATCAATAGGTTTCCGTTTATGCCGATTTCTTTATCTATTTGTCCCGTAAGGCTTTCGGCAAAATAGTCAAGCGAGGCAATTACTTTTTTATAATCCATTCGTTTCGGACCGATAACGCCTACCGCGCCGATGACCTTTCCGTCTACGCTTATCGGGTGGAACACGAATCCCGTTCCCGGCGGAGCGATGTCCTGCGCTTCTTCGCCGAATATTATGCTCGTCTGTCCGGGGACAGCCTTTTTCATAAGTTCGGAGAAACGTTTGCGTTCTTCTATCATCGAAAGTACGCTTTGTACTTTGGCAACATTGAAAAATTCGGGGTAGGACAGCAGTTTTGTCACGCCGTCGATGTGTACCTTTTCGCTGTCAAAGGAATTGAACATTTCGTTTACTACGCGCAAAAGCATACTCGAAAAAGATCTGTATTCGCCCATTGCGTTTTCAAATTCCAAAACCGTGTTCAGATTGACCTGCTCGGGCGTTATTCCTACAAAACATTTGTTGAGCGCGTTTTTTATGGTTTCGATGATCGCATCATTGACTTTTTCTTGAGTTTTCACCTGACGCGAACGAACCGAACCGTCGCGACAAATCATAACAAGCAGAAAATCGTGTTCGCCTATGAGCAATACCTCGTATCTGTCGGCTTCGGTGCCGCTTCCGCCGATAAACGCGAAAGAGGTGTAGTTTGTAAGTTCGCCGATCGCGTGACTTGCTTCTTCCATAAGCGTGGACATTTCCACCAACTTGTTTTCGATAACCTCGTCAAGCACCTCGACCTCTTCCATTGCGAGGTAATATCTGTCCATAAGGTTTTCTACGTAAGTGCGGTAACCCTTTGCTGTCGGCACTCTTCCCGCGGAGGTATGGGGCTGTTCAAGATAGCCCATGCTTTCAAGCGCACTCATTTCATTACGGAGGGTTGCGCTTGATACATTAAAGTCTGCATTCGCGGTAAGATATTTTGAACCGACGGGCTCACCCGTTGCGATGTAAGCATCAACGACCGAGCGTAAAATGGCTTTTTTGCGTTCGTTAAGTTCCATATATCGCGTTCGACCTCCGTTTTGTTTTTTAGCACTCTCTTGTCGCGTGTGCTAATCTATGGATTATTATACCCCGTTTTTTAGGTTTGTCAATAGATTTTTCAAAAAAACATAGTAGTGTATTTTGAAAAACTCTGGCGGTGTTTGTTAAACACTGCTAAAAATAGGAATATGTTGTAAAAAGAAAAGGCCACCGCAACCATAAAAATTGCGATAGCCTGTATTTTTTGTTTTACAAAAGCAACGGTTGTATTTGGATGCCCTTTATAGCACAGTCGAGCGCGTCTTCCAATAAATCGAAATTGCATATAAGCGAGGTGGGTTTTTCGTTTGGAGCATCCTGACCGAACGGGACGAAATAGATGTTTTTCTTTTCCACCGTGAGTGCAATGCTGTATAGATTCGCGCCTAAACCATCGTTGGTCGCAAGAGCGATCAGCACGGGTTTTCGGCATCGAAGTTGCGCTTTTACGCACATGGTGACGGTGGAGTCGGTTATGCCGTTTGCTATTTTTGCGAGAGTGTTGCCGGTACACGGAGAAACGATAACTGCATCGAAATTGCCCCGTGTTATCTGTTCCTCGGCGGCGCGGATAGAAAGTATAGGCTCTTTTCCGCATATACCGATAAGCGTTTCGCGCAGAGTGTCGGCTCTTCCGAATCGCGTGTCGGTATCGCGCGATGCTTCGGAAAGTATAGGCGTGATGCTATGCTTTGACGCGAGTTGTTTTAATATATTAAGCGATTTGGCGTGTGTGCAGAACGAACCGCAAAGCGCATAAGCCAGTTTCATACGCAAATTCCCCTTTCGCGCAGTATTGTTGCGGTGGTTTCGAAGATTATTTTTCCTGCCGTTTCGGGCGCGGTCTTGCCCGGTAGCGCAAGGGCGTGTATGACTTTGACGTTATGCTTTTTTGCGGATATTTCGTCTACTCCGCCCGGGAGAGAGGCAAGGTCGATCATCGAAGCGTTCGGGTTCATTGCGGAGAGTTCTCTTTCGCCGATGACCGTAAACGGCACGGTGTTGAAAACAATATCCGCGGTTTTGTAACTGTCGGTGTGCCCGAAATCAAAAGCGGCGTGCCCTGAAATTTTAGCGAGGGTACGTGTGGATTCTCTACGGGCGATCACAGAAGTTTTGCAGTTCATGGCTTTTAAAATATTCGCAAGATAACTTCCGATCCGACCGTATCCGACTATGACCGCGTTTGCGCCGTTGAGAGTAATATTAAGTTCGCTCATCGCAATGGCAATAGCGCCCTCGGCTGTCGGGACGGCGTTTTTCAGTTCGAATTCTTCGCGGATAGAATAGTCGATGTGCGTTTCGTCTGTTGTCGGCATTTTTCCGCCAAGGAAAACGGTCTTTTCGTCACCTGCGGAGAATACGTCGCCGATGTTTATTAAGTCATTCGACATCGGCGCGTTGAGATAACCGCCCTTACTGCAAGGCAACGGCAATATCACAGCAACAGAACCGTTTATTGCATCTTTTAAAGTCACATCTGTTTCTCCCAACCCGAATTTTGAACACTCCCAACCTGATTTTTCAAACATTTTTGCGACGGTAAGCATACGCAAATCGCCCCCTGCAACGGCGATCTTCATTCGATCACTCCGATCCGTATATTATCACTACTTACATTATATTATAAGATGATAATAACTGACACACTGCAAGGGGGCGAGATGTATTAATTTTTAATAAGAATGGGTTTTCCCGATTCTAAAAGCGTTCCCATGTTGTCAAATCTGCTGGGGTTGGCAGAAATGATACTTTCGGGGTCGGTGCGGTAAAGTTTTGCGATACTCCAAAGGTCCTCGTCTTTTTGAGGGAAACAGTATATAAGCATCGAACTCTCGTTAGGTATCTGACGCGCGGTGCGTTTGGTCACTTCCGAAATGAATGCTTCTTCGCTTTCGGTGTAAATGTAAACGTGTGCGGTTGCGATAACGCGAACGGTTGCGCTTCCGTCGGAATGAAGGGTAGAAATCACTTCTATAGGCATTGTGTCCGCGACTACGTTTATTTTGCCGTCGGGCAGTTCAAGCGGAATAAATTGGCGGTAGGGGATCGAATGGTCGAAACTTTGCATACCTTCTGCCGTGTCGGCAAGTAGCGTGACGATAAACACTCCGTTTACCGTGATTCCGTCCTCGTTTGTTTCTACTGTCGAGCCGTAATCCCGTGCGGACGAATCGAGCAGAGTATCGGGTTTGGGTGTCATCGGGGACAGTTTCGCTTCCGCCGAAAAACTTGTTTCGTTTTTAGACATAAGATGAGGAAGCGTTGCAGTTGCGATGACGGGAATGCTGTCGAATTCTTTTTCGAACATATCTTCTGCAACAGTATATGCTTTCGGCTCGTTGATTTTCATGCACATTTTAACGGCAAACGCGGTTTTGATCACTCTGCTTTCGCCGTATTGGTCCAATTCCGGCGAGAACTCAGCATCGGATGGCTCGAGCGTTACGGATATATTTTTGTAATCCTCAATGGCATCGTTAGTGTACTCGATATTTATAGGAAGCGTTTTAACCGACATGTAATATTTGCCTTCGCTGTCTTCTTCTTCGCAAAGAACGTGTACCGATGCCGACGATTTTATTTCTGCACGACCGGGCGATAGGGTCACTTGCGGAGATTGCAACGTGATGTTTCCGCAGACGATTTCTCCTATGCTTTTTTCACTTTGTGCAAGCGGCAAACTGTCGCCGAATTTGTAGTTGCCCTCGTGGAGAACGGTTCTGCCGTCAAATCCGACCGTTTTCTTTCTGAAAAAAGTTTCCTTGTCTTCGTTTACCGACAAAGCCTTGATAGCAGTTTCGCCCTCGATTTCAAAATGTGCGTTGAGGATTGATTTGATCACCAGTCTTCTGGGACTTAGAAGTTTGCAATTAATTTTTTCGCAAACGATGTCACAGAATGCCGTGATGTTTTCTGCGTCGTTTCTTGGGATAGGAATAGATTGACTGAACTCCTGCGTGAAATTACAGCAGCGAAGTCTGTTTTTGTAATCGGTTTCGTAAAGCACGTCGTATACCGCTTTGCCTGTTACCGTCACTTTGCCGTCAGCAACTTCGCAACTTTCGGCGAAAGGCGTACAGTCGACCTTGATTATTCTTGCAATGTCGGGGCAGTATTCGGGCAGAGGGGAATCGAATTCAAGGTCTTTGTCGACCTTGGAGGAAATAACCTTCTTGGGTATTAAAAGTTCATAAGTGGTGATGCCTATTTTCATCGCACCCTTTCTTTTTTTAGTTAAATATATGAGCAGAGAGATCGTTTTATGAATATATTGATATCGAAAGGCTGTGATACATATGCGTTGCGGTTTTGCACGTACCGTTGGGATCTCTGCGCTTACGTTCGGGGCAGGGGTTTTGTTGTGCTTGGTACTACCTGCGAGTGCACTTGTTTTTGTAGAAGCGGCGCTTATCGTTTGCGCAGGAGTGGCATTATTTATTAAATAGAGGCGGTGTTTTTGTGAAGATATACTGTTTTCGTTCCCCTAAGTTCTTAAAACCCATTTTCCGTCTTGTCTTTTCGCGCGAAAAAAATTAGTCGAAAACCGTTGACATGCATTTGCGGCGGTGCTATAATATGAGCCTAATATTGAAGAGTAAGAGTCGATTCGTGAAGTGCCGACCGAACGGGGAGTTGTCAGTCGGACGAAAAATGCCTATACGCATTTGCGGTTTGGACTCTGCATCCCGCTTCATACGGCAAAAAATATATAGGCACCGTCGCGAAAAGACGTGTTTGACCTTCTTTTTCTTGCTATATGTAACGCAGGATAAGGAGGTTATTTTTTATGAAAAGTTCTATCAAAAAACTTGTTTTCGCGGCATTGCTGACGGCGCTTTGCGTGGTCATTGGTTGGGTATGTAAAGCCTATCTTACGTTCGGAGCGATACGTATTACGTTCGAAAATCTGCCGGTTCTACTCGCAGGTTTCCTGTTGGGTCCTGTGTACGGCGCGGCGGTAGGTGCTGTGGCCGATATTGTTTCTGCACTGCTTTCGGGTTTCGGAATAAACCCGGTTATAACTCTCGGTGCGGCGATGATCGGTGCGGTCGCAGGCGTGCTATCTAAATATATAATAAAGAAAAAAGGTTTTCTCCAAATCTTGCTTGTTTCGCTTTGCGCACATGCTCTCGGTTCTATGATAATCAAGTCGTTGGGGCTGTGGATGTATAGTTATGCATGGCAAATATTGATCCTTCGTGTACCGCTATATCTTGTTATCGGAACGGCGGAAGCCTACATTATATATATAATGCTAAAGAACCGTCAGTTGATGTCTGTTGCAAAAGGAGCAAATAAATGAATTATAACGAAGCGCTTGAATATATACATTCGGTGGAATGGCTGGGTTCAAAACCCGGACTTTCCCGTACGGAAACTTTGTTAAAGAAACTCGGCAATCCCGAAAAGGATATGCGCTTTATCCATGTTGCGGGTACTAACGGAAAAGGCTCTACTTGTTCTATGTGCGATTCGGTGCTTCGCGCCGCGGGTTACAAGGTGGGACTTTATACGTCGCCGTATATCGTTCGATTTAACGAACGTATGTGTATAGACGGCATGCCGATATCCGATGACGAACTTGCCGAACTCGTCGACGAAATAAAACCGTTGGCGGATTCTATGGAGGATAAACCTACCGAGTTTGAACTAATTACCGCGATTGCATTTTTGTATTTCAAAAGGCATAATTGTGATGTTGTTGTGCTTGAAGTGGGAATGGGCGGCAGACTTGACTCTACCAACGTGATCGATTCGCCTGTCGTTTCGGTGATAACGGGTGTGGCGATCGACCATACTTCGGTGCTCGGAAATACCGTTGCCGAAATAGCAACCGAAAAGGCAGGAATAATAAAACGCCAATGCCCCGTTGTTTATGGTGGCAGAGATGATACGGCGTTTGAAGTGATATCTGCAAAATCCGAAGAACGTGACGCTCGTGTTGTAAGAACAAAGTTGGATGCGCTTTCGGTAAAGCAAATGGATGTCACGGGCACAGTGTTTGATTATGACGGAATGACAGATATAAAACTTTCGCTTTGCGGAAGTTATCAACCCGAAAATGCCGCAACGGTAATAGAAACCGTGCGTATGCTTAACCAGCGCGGTTTTGATGTAAATGAAACGGCATTGCGCGAAGGTCTGGCGAACGCTCGCTGGAGGGCAAGGTTCGAATTGCTTTCTTCCGATCCTGTTGTTGTGTTCGACGGTTCGCATAATATGCAGGGCGTAACGGCGGCAGCCGAGAGCGTACATACTTTCTTTAAAGGCGAAAAGACGGTCGTTCTTATGGGAGTACTTGCCGATAAGGAGTGGGAACGTATGACCGAGGTTATATGCGGTTTTGCAGAACGTTTTGTTTGCGTTACTCCGAACTCTCCGCGTGCGCTTTCTGCAGAAAGTTTGGCGAAAAAGGTGGAAGAACTCAATACGAAGTCGTATCCTGCAAAAAGTATAGACGACGGTGTTGCTGTTGCGTATTCCGAGGCGAAGCGTCTGAATAAACCGCTTGTTATGCTCGGCTCGCTGTATATGTACGGAGATGTCGTGTCGGCACTCGAAAAAGCAAAGAAATTTATCGAACGCATGTAAAATGCGAATTAATTTTGTCGAAAATATGCAGTGTTTGCAAGTGTTTTGAGACTTTTTGAAAAAAACTGAAAAAAATTTCAAAAAAGGTATTGACAAAACGAAAAGATAGTGGTAGAATAGCCAGGCTGTCCGCAAGAACCGGAAATAACCGAGCGAGAGCGGAAAGCACGAACGGACATTGAAAATTGAACAACAGTGTACTACAAAGCATTAATGTGAAGTAGAACAAGACTCGTTAATTCTTTAAAAAGTAAAA
>JAZRUR010000016.1:0-40025 GCA_045652625.1 Eubacteriales bacterium
AATATTCAAGGAACATTGCCTCTTTATCTTCACGGCTTGCCACGGCATAATTGATGTCGCTGAATTTGAAAGTCTTTGCATACTTTCCTTTTCCCACTTGAAAAATACCATCATCGTAGATAGTTAGGATAGGAATAATATCTTGCACACCTTTTGGTACGATAAATTTTTCTTTGTCTTGCTTGAATATGGTTTTTAGTGTTTTAATCATTAGTTTCTGAATACCTCCTTCTGTTTCTTTTCAATGCTCGGCTTCAATATCTCCAAATAGGTGTTTGTAGAACGAAAAACGAGCTTCTTCGGTGTTAGAAACTCGGATTTAATCCAAGCCCACACGAACTGTTCTGCATTCAAACCGTGATATTTAATAAAACCGAGTGCCGCAAAGGGGGCGGCTCCCAATATGCACAACCACGATACTGTTTCTGTGCCTAAATACGGTTTAAGCAGAAAATATATTCCTACGGCAACTACACAAGCTAATGCTGAAAAAATACATTGTCGAAGGGATAATCCGAAGAATACCGATTCGGTGTAGTTGCGTATCTCTCTGTTAATCTTAACTTCCATATATAACTCCTTTCGCTATAATCCCATCATTTCTCGTACAATACGGTCACTCATCTTAACTGCACCGACGAGTACCAACATATTAAACACAAGCTCTCCTATATAAGACCAAACTTGTGTTACTGCCGCCGCATCGGGATTAACAGCAGGGGGAGAAGAAGCAAATACCGAGAAAATGATACAAGCCAATACGATAACCGCACCCTCCAAAAGTACGGCGCAATAGCTTTTAAGAAAAGATTTGCCCACGTTCTGTGTAGGTTCTCCCGCAAAGGTTGAAAGCGGTATGGGTGCAAGTGCCGTGTACATATACATTTTGAAAAATCTGCCGTAAACTGTCATTATCATAATAAAAGAAAGCACGGTAATAAACAGACCGCCTATAAGCGTTACCGCCCAAAGGGGGATACTTTCAAAGAACCCGCAATCTTCTATTTTTTCTACGATTTCCCACGGCAAGGTTGTGTTTGTCGGAGAACCGAAGCCTGCGGCATTAAGAATGGTGTTGATAGTTCCTTGCACGATGTTGAACAATGCAAGCATCAGTTCCATACCGTAGGTTATAACCCCTTTGGCAAGAGCAAAACGGATAAACAGTTTCAATGCGTGTTCGGGTTTCTTTACATCAGCAAAACTTCCGCAGGTTCGCACCATACCGATAACAAAGAAAAGGACGAGTAAAGCAAGTCCGATAGCTTTAACTGCGCCGTTGATGTTTACCATTACGTTCCAAACCGCACCGCCTTTGAAGTTTTGCGGAGTGGTAGTCAAAAGCGACCATATTTCTGCGAGCTTTTCGTTCCAAGTTTCTAAAGCGTTTTCAAGGTTTTGAACTACCCAGTTATCACTCAAATTGATGCACCTCCTTCATAGAATAAGGGGCATACCCAAAGCGGATATGCCCCAACGGATTTTTATTATCAGCCGGTGATAAGGTCAAGAATTTCTTTCGCAAAGGTAATAATAACACCGCCTGCAAGGGTAAGAAAACCGTTAGCTCTCTGTGAAGGATCGTGAGATTTAAGAGAAAGACCTACCTGCACTATACCGAAACCGAGAAGGATAAGACCGATAGCACGGATAAGTCCGAAGATAAAGGTGGAAAGGTTGTTGACAACGGTAAGAGGATCGCCCGTACCGCCGTCTTCAGCAAACGCCGTTACGGATAAACAAGCCAAAAGCGCAATGGCAAGAACACAAACGGTGTAGATGCGGAAATACTTTTTCATCTTGTTGCTCATAGGTGCGGGTGATGTTTGGTTATTCTTAAAAAGTTTCATAGTATAAAATCTCCTTGTAAATTTAATTGTTAGTTTCAAAGTCTTCGTCAGAGAGGAGTTCAAAATTGGTTTCCGAAAATTCGGTTTCTGGAATATCTGATATGTCGATATCAAACAGTTTGATAGAAGCAACGTCGGATTTTACTTCACCGTGCTTGTAAATTCCGCCTTTGCCGTCTGCGGTCAATCCCACATTCGGGTGCTTCAATATGTCATATTTGAAGTCCATAACAGGTCTTTCTCCTCGGATAAACAAAATAGCGTATTGGTTATCCAACATACGGATCTCGTCGGGTGTTAAAAGCTCTCTGCCGCTTATTTGGTAGTTGGTGGAATAACTTCCGCTTCGACCTTCGCTCTTTCCGTAGGTGTTGGTATCAATAGTTGCTTTACCGAGCAGTTCGCTGACATATTTGTGGGTGGATTGCTCGTTACCGCCTAAATAAAGGAACTCGTCGCAGTTACCTACAATGCTTTCCCATTGCTTTTCAAACAGAGCTTTAAGTTGTGCCAAGTTTTGGAGAATAATGCTTACCGAAACCGAACGTGAACGCATAACCGAGAGTATTTTATCAAAGTCATCGGGAAGGGACACGTTGGCAAACTCGTCCATAAGAAAATGAACCGGTATGGGTAAACTTCCTCCGTGAATATGGTCGGCGGAATAAAATAACTGCTGAAACAACTGCGTGTAAAGGATAGATACCAAGAAGTTAAAACTTGTATCGTTATCGGGTATCAAGGCAAACAAAGCTACCTTCTTTTCGCCCAGTGAACTTAAATCAAGCTCATCGGCAGAGGTAAGCGAAGCAAGGCTTTCAAGGTTAAACTTTTCCAAACGGGCAGCAAGGGTGATTTGAATGGATTTTAAGGTTTTGCTTGAACCCGAATGATAGGAATGGTAATACTTCAAAGCAATATGGTCGGGATTATCCTGTTCTAACTGTGAAAACAGATTGTCCAAAGGTGACGGTCTTGGATCGTCCTCGTCATCAATGGCTGCGGCTCGTAACATTTCCATAACCATAGCGAAGTTTTGTTCATCGGGCGGAGCTTCATAATGCAGATAGAATACAAGGGCAAGTAAAAGCATTGAAGCCGCAGTATCCCAAAAGGGATCGTTGCTTTGCGAACCCTTCGGGGTGGTACTTTTGAAAAGGTTTGTAACAAGCCTTTGAATATCGTTGTCATCACGTAGATAAACAAAAGGATTATAACAATGGCTTTTCTCCATAGAGATAAGGTCGAGAACTCTTATCTCATAACCTTTCGCTTCAAGCAGATTGCCCACATCTCTCACCATTTCGCCCTTGGGATCGAGAATTACAAAAGATGTGTTTGCCTGCATCAGGTTGGGTTTACAGAAAAAGCGTGTTTTACCTGCACCCGAACCGCCGCATACCAAGGTATTTAGGTTTCTGCGGTGTTGCTTTGCATTCAAGCCAACAGATACATTTTGTGTCATCAGCTTGTTTTCGCTTTTCGGTGTTTGGGAATATTTCTTGTTCACCGCATTTGCGTTGCCCCAAACTGCCGAGCCGTGTTCTTCTCGACGTCTGTAATTCCTTCGGGTAGAAAAGTAAATGCCTATACCGAACCCATAGCATAAAAGCAAAACGAGGACAGTTTTTAAGCTGTCCTCGCATAACTCAATATGGAACGGGTTTTCAAACACTTCTAAAAGTTTCGGCAGGATTTCCGGCAATCCTCCGCTGATAGAGGGGGCAATCAATAATGCAAGCCACACAACGGGAATAATACCGACAAGCGACAGAATTAAGGTTGTTTTTCTGTCATCTTGTTTCACGGTTCTTATCCTTTTCAATTACCTTGAATTTCTTTTGAGGTGCGTGACCTACTTTAACAATAAGCTCGTCAACTGCATCGGTAGTCTTTCCGTCTTGCTGAAGGTCTTTCCTTTTCTCATTAAGGGAGTCGATGACGATACCGTGTTCATAGTCATCCAAAGCAACAAAATATTGCCTTTCTTTCATTCAGCCTACCTCGCTTGTTCTTTTGTTCTTTCCTGCTTCTGTCTTTGCAGTTCCTCGGATACACGGTTGTTGATTTCGTTCATAGCGGAACGGGTTTGGGCAAGCTCGGTTCTCAAATCTTTGGGTGACATAGCCTTCCATTCTTCGGGAATACGGTCAATGCCGAAATTCTGTGTATCGACACCGTAACGCTTACAGAGCATATATCCAATACACACCGCCTTGAACCCCATATCTCTGCGGCTGTAACTGTCGCTTTCGATAGATAACTGTGCGTGGCCCAACTCTTGCGCCACGCATTGACAGAGTGCAACGCTGTCCCCGATATCTCTCTTGATATAAAGTATCTGCTTATCGTTATTATAGAAGGCACCCATATTGGGATAAGGTAAATCGTTTGTGATTTCAACGTTCACGGGGGCAGTATCTATCATAGCCGCAACGAGAGCTTTCGGATCACGGTTTACGGTAGGTGCAGGTGTCTGTTTGCCTTTTGTCTGCGAAACGTCAAACACCTTTTTTACATTGTAATTGATACCCGTCGAACCGTCGTTTCTTGCATATTCCACGGGTTCAAGGATAGAAATACTCTTTGCGCCCTTGTTGACAGATATTTTATCTTCTGCCCAATCGTCAAAATCCTTAAGCTGAGATGCCTGCGGATATTGGGCATAGATAAGCAAAGCATTGGCGGCAGAGTATTTGTTCATTCTCGATTGAGTATCAAGATAACCCTTGAGCTTTTGGGCATCGCCTACGACGGAGGTTGCCGTGTCATCGATCATTTGGTAAACCGATGCAAGTTCTTCCTGCTTTCTTGCTTTCCATTGGTCTGCGGAAAGCTGCGGTCTGTTGTTGCTTTGGGACATTATAATTACCTCGCTTTCGATTTCTTCTTATTGTTTTTGTTGGTTTGCTTGTGGGTGGTCTGTTTAGGCTTGGGATTTGTTTTAGCTTTGTCTTTGGATTTGTCTGACAGATCTCGTTCTGCTTCTTTCTGCTTTGCGGCTAATTTATATCCGTTCAGCTTTTCTCTTACGGAAGGTCGGTCTGCCGCTTTTGCTTTACCCTTATCAGTACGCAAATCTGTCGGAACGGAGCTTCGCCTTGACGGAGGGTTTTTGTCCGTTTTGGCGATGTTGGGGTTTTCCTTTGATGCACCGTCTTTGTTGGGCGGATTACCCAATGCTTCTTCCACGATACGTTCTCCTTTGGTTTTTGTAGGCTTGTCGATTTCAACTGCTTCTCGGTCAGCAACACTTCTTTCCGCTTCGGAAACGATTGTTGCTTTATCCACCTTGCCAAGCTCAAATCTGTCAAAAATACGCTGAATTTTTGAAGCATCCTCCGCACGGGCAATAATGTCTATGGGTGCGTTTCCGTCCTTGTTGTATTTGTCACGTAACACACAGTATAAAACACCGTATTTCTTTGCCTGCTCGGTAAACTTTTTAAGGTCTTTGTTGGGAACAGAAAAGACCTTTAATTCCTTGCCGGATTTCAGCATATTGGTAAGCCTTGCTTTACCTTTGGTTTTGTGTTCCTGCTTTAATGCAGAAACGAGTAGGACGGCAACGTTCTTTGCTGCCGATCCCGTCAATTTTGCGGCGACTTCAAAACCTTCAAGGGATAACCTTACGATTTGTTCAGCCGCATCACCGCCGTTGTTCATAATTGCGGTCCTCCTTTCTTTGTAGTTGTTCTTCTTCGGCTATGACCGTTTCAAAGTTGCAACGGATAACGCCTGAACGTTCTGCAATCTGTTCGCATAATCTAACCTCCTTCCTTAATTCTTTCAGCCGATTTGTCATAGCGGTAATTCTTGCTTTTTTCTCCGACAGTTCGGCATCCGTTATGCCTTTTCTTCGTATTTCCTTTTGAAGCTGTTTTCTGTCGGATGTTAGGTTTTGAATTTCGCTTTCCAAATTCGACTTATATAAGAAAAGCTGCTCGGAAGTATCAATGTGATTCTTACCGAGCAACCTTACTTGTTCCGTTAGTTTGTCGAGCTTCATCAAATCGTCACGCAGGAGATAATGAAGCCGATGAGTATTCTGTTTTTTCTTAAAGTAACCAAGCAAATAGCAATAATGGAGATATAACCCGTAAAGCGTCCCTATCTTTTTTCGGTCTGTATATTCACGGGGGAGATAGGTTCTCTTTTGAAACGGCAGAAGCGTAACCTTGTCACGGTTTTCCTTTAACCGTTCCAATATTCTCTCGTTGCTGTATTCCTCTCCGAGCTTTATAAGGCGGATAGATTTCTTCCAACCTTTCGGCACGATAGTCCAATACTTTCTGCTTTCGCTTAACTGATATTTATATCCCATTTGGTCTAAATAATATTTGAAGTCTGCCAAACTTCTGCTACAGCTAATTGCTTCGTCAATGGCTTTTCTTGTGTTGTTATAAGGCGTAGGCATACCTGCCAAATCCTTTTTGTAGTAGTATGAGTTTTGTGTGCTTCTGTTCGGGTTAGGGTTATAATAAAGACCGTATTTTTGACATAGCTCGTCTGCAATATGTCTGAATTTGAACCAAGCCTTTTCCTCGTTTGCCAAACGCTTTCCGTCAACAAAAGAAACCGAGTTCACAACAAAATGGCAATGCAGATGCTTGGTGTTAAGATGTGTTGTAACCACAACTTGAAACCGTTCGCCCCATACTTTGTTTGCAAACTCCATTCCGATCTTCTGTGCAAGTTCGGGGGATATGTTTTCTTCCTTAAAGCTCAAATATCCGTGGTAGGCTTGTATGCCGTCCATCTTGTCATACTGCTCTTTAACGGTTATAAATTGGTCACGGGCGGTAGATGGGTTGCAGTTTATACCCTCAACGAAATATTCACGCTCGGTCTTTTCTTCGTCCTTTGCATATTTGAGTACGTCTGCCAACGCCTGATATTGCTCGTAACTGTAAATATCCTTCGCCGTCTTTTCGGGATTGGTCGCATAGTCAATAACCCGTTCCAAGCGGGTTGTAACTTTACACAATTTACTTACTGCCATTTTTCTTTACAATCTTTCGGCGCTAAAAACTCTCTTTCTATATCTGCTTGAAATCGGTGCCAACGGGCAGCTTCGGTGTTCAGCATTTCCTTGTCAATAAATCCAAGAGTGTTTGCTTTTGCAGCCAACTGATTTATGTTATTTCCGATCGCGGATAACTGTCGCATTATTTCATAAAACCTTTCGTCAGGCTTTTCCCTCGGCTCGTAACCATGGATAAGTAACCTTACAAGAGCCGCTTCCGTAAGGCAGGTCTTTTGTGCTTTTTCTAGCAGTTCATCGGCTTCGGTTTTAGAAAACCAAAATTGTTTTTTAACCGTCTTCGCCATAGCGGTCATCCTTTTCATTTTGGTTTTCGTGAAGTCGGTTTATTTGCAAACAACACATAACGGTTACGCCGATGAAACCGCCAAGCATACAACCGATTATAAAGAATAATAATTCACTCATTTTAAATTCCTTTCTTTCATTTTGGGTATTAGGGGCAACCCTTAAATTTTTACTGTTTTGCGACGGGTAGGAGTATAAACAGTCTGCTCGCTAAGACAAAACATTCTTTTTTGGGTTGCCCCGTTTTTCTTAAAATTACCTTTCGGGAACTGCCTTTTTAGATTGTAAAATCTGTAATTGATAAAGCAAAAAATCGTTGTAATCCTTTCCGTTTTTCGGTGGACTATCAACGATTTCATACTTGTCTTTTAATTTGATTTTCAACGCTTCTGTAGCTGATCTTCCTGCCTTATCGTTGTCTAAATGAAGATAAATTCGCTTTATATTCGGGTGCGTTTTCAAGAAATGTTCCAATGTCACGGGAACTTTGCTTTTTTCGATTTTCTCTTTTGGTGAGTAAACTCCCGCAAGAGAAATAAGGTTTGGCTTTCTCCAATCGCCGCCGCTTAATTTGATTAAAGTCGCATAGGACAGAACATCAATGGCACATTCAAACAAGTGAACCTTGTCAACGCTTGTACCTTCAAGGCGGAAGGAATAGTGTTTATCACTACCCGAAGTATCACCCATAATTCGTGAATTGTTTGTGGCTCGGTATGCGGCATATTTCGGTATTCCTTCTTCATCTTTACCTATGAATACCGTATTGTGATACGGCAAACTCTCGAATATAAAACCGTTTTCGATACAGTAGTCGATTATCTCACGATCAATACCTCGACACAAAAGATATGTGATAACCTTGTTCGACGAACTGTTTTTGTCCGGCAACAGTAGTTCTTTTTGCACGTTTTCTTTCGGTATGTTTTGCGGTATGGGAAGTGAAGCCGACCTGCCGATAATGGTTTCAACCGCTTCAACAAAGGATAAACCTTTCACTTTTACGAGATAATCTATGGCGGTTTTACCTCCGATACCTCTCGACCACCACATCCATTTTCCGTTTGAGATCTTCAAACTGTCGTGGCTTTTTGTGGTGTAAGTGTCAGCAGAAAACTTAACAAGCTCGTTGGGTTCATACTGTTGCAGATAGGTCAATAGGTCGATTTTCTTCGCTTGTTGTATCACTTCGGGTGCGATGTAAGGCACACTATTTCACCTGCTTTCTATGTGTTTTTCTTTATGATCTTTAACAGCGGTTGCGGCTCTGTCCTTAACGGTTTCTCTCAACAGATCCATATAACTGTAATCGTTGGATAACCATTCTTGATATAATTCTTCAAGGGGATGTTTCAAAAGATACAAAGCCCTTGCTTCTTTTTGGGATATTCTATCATCGTCACAAGCTGTAATAATATCTTTCATAAAGATGATACGGTAAGCACAATTTATTATATCTTCGGGCGTTTGTTGTTTTAGATCTTCTGCAAAAGTATCATATTCTTTTTGCAGTTTTTCACAGAGAAGTTCTTTATAATCCGTTGCCAATTTACTGTTTCCTCTGTGTTGTTTTGTCTGCTTTGTCATTGGCGGTCTTTATAAGAACATCCTTATAGGTGTAGCTGTTAGACAACCATTCTTGGAACAGAGCTTCAAGGGTATTTTCACAAAGATATAACGTTTTGGCTCGTTCTTCTGTGATAACATTTGATTCAAAAAGAATGACAAATTCCTGCTTGATAACCTTTTCGTAAGCTCTCTTAATAAGTTGGGTAGGTGTCAGCGTTTTAAGTTCTTCAAGCAACGCTTTATATTCCTTTTGAACCTTCTCCAAGAGCATTTCTTTATAATTCAATTTCATAGTATTTCCTTTCGCTTTTTGAATATATATTCTTTTTCCGTTGGGGAACACATAGCAGCATTCCACCTCGCAACCGACGATAGATGCAAGTTCATTCAACTGTTCGATGGTAAACTTGCCACGCTTTATCTTTTGATGAAAGCCTATCTCGGTTATCCTTTTTATTTGACTTACTCTCACAAGTGTGAACCCGCCTGTGTGACACATTTCTTTAATTTTGTAATCTACTTTCATACATTCCTCCTCAATAGAAAAAGCCGAGAAAGTTTTTCTCTTTCTCAGCTTGAATATTACAGTTGTTTTATTTTATAAGTTCTGAATCCATTAATGCATGATTAACATAACACATTAACTTACCATCGATAAAAATCTGAATTCGGAGAGTGTTGGCACCGGGGAATTGTGGAAGATTTTTGATGCACAGAAATGTCTTTTCATCATATTGTTTTTTTCCTTCTAAAATTGCATGATGAATATGTGTTTTCGAATTACACCATTCAAGTAAAATTTTCAATGAAACTGGTTCGAGTGAGTTAACATTGTTATTCTTCATCATACGGGC
Organism: Eubacteriales bacterium; assembly: GCA_045652625.1. Taxonomy (GTDB): domain Bacteria; phylum Bacillota; class Clostridia; order Oscillospirales; family CAG-382; genus Coliplasma. The sequence goes on from JAZRUR010000016.1 coordinate 9,606, forward strand.
AATATATTTTTTCTTTGCACTGGTATCGGAAAAAGAAATGACAAGTGATTTGTTATAATATCTGCAGTCCTTGATAAACAGTCCATTATTAACAAACATATCCTCTTTGCATATTGCTACCAAATGCTTATATTTATTAAAGCTTAATGGATTGCGTTGAGATAGCATATTTAGTAATGTGGTTTTTTCTATAGTATTCCTACAGATTATTTTTTCAATGCACGTATCAATTTCCATTGCCGTAGGATGTTGAATTTCTGCGTGACGATAATCTTTTGTTATGGTGAAATTATCAAAACTATTATCATATATTTTGTTAAAATCTAGTTTTGCAAACTCTTCTACACCACTTTTTAATGGGGAACCACCATAACCGGAACGCTTTGTTTCGGAAAATTTGACATTGGGTAAAGATAGTAGCTTTTCTAGGTTGAATAACAAAAAGACTGGTACAGGCATATTTGCATTCTCATCGTCATGATAGCGAAGTTTAGGATGCTTGTATCCTTCGTTATAATATTGTGTTGGTGTCAACGGTCTAAAATAGAAGCGAACGCAGGAAGTGGCTTCTGTTTGTGTCATATCAATTACTTGACGACTTGCATTGTCATTCTTCATAATACCGAATTCTTCTGCATCTATACGACTATACAATTTACCTGAGTCTAAGATACTTACAGCATTAGTAATATCGGTATTGTGATATGCAAATCTTGGCCACCAGGGAACGGGAGAATGATTTGCTACATTATCTCGAATGATATCCGAATATGTCATATCACACACTCTCCTTTAACGAATATATTCTATCCGAACCTTCGTTGATCTGATAACCGTCAACCATTGTATTTGTTTTCGCATCTAATACTTTAATTTTTGTTGTATAACGCAAGTGATTTAATAGTTCATACAGTAAGGCTTTTTTACAAAAACTTTGCGATGAAGCAAAAACAGAACGTGTACGAATATCATCCCAAATTTCGAATAATGATTCTTCATCGATAATATATTCTTGCTTTGTTTGAGTGTTCGAAAATATCAATCCATTTGAGTATGCAACCGTGTATGGGACGTTATCACAAGTTATCTCTAACGGGATAATGGTCGAGCAAGTATTTTCCAAATCGTCTTTTAATCCATAGAAAGATAGATCTTTAGCATTTGCTTTAAGCCAATCAGAAGTCGAGCCTTGATTCTTGTGTTCTGGAGTTTCTCCGTCCAAAGGTCCAAGATATATATATACATCAATGGGCAATGGCTTTAGATATTTTTCCATAAGTGGCTTTACATCGTTCCAATCTAATTCGCCGTTTCCGCATCCCAATCTTGGAAATGCGATTGAAGTAATATTTTTTTCTGCGTAAGAGTTGACGAATTTCATAAGACCTTTTTCGATGTATTCTAATTTAGAAGGATTGCGCCAATTTTCTTTTGTGGGGAAGAGCAATAGCCAATGGTCTGGTTCATAAAACAGCATAAGCTTTCCGATAGTGAATTGTTTTTTCTCGCATATTTTCCTATAGTGTTCAAACATATTAGGATATCTTTGCTTAAAAGATAGCGCTAAACCTTTTCCCATAACGCCGACAGTGTTAACTGTGTTAACAATAACTTGAGCAGGGCTATCGAAAATATTTCCTTGAATATACTCTAACATCTCGTATCCTCCTTATTCAACTGTTATTCTATCATCGTCGGGGAAAACAAAAGAACATTCGACTTTGCAACCCGTAACAATTGCTATATCATTCAATTCATCAAGCGTAAAATTACCTCGCTTAATTTTTTGGCAAAATGCCTGAGGGCTTTTGTTTAAGCGCCTTGCGATTTCAGAAAGAGTAATATTGTTTTTCAAACATATCAGTTTAAGTTGATTGTCAATACGCATATAGTATCTCCTTTCCGTACATATTATAAATTAAAATGTTTATACAGTCAATATTATTGTTAAAAATCGCAAAATATTTATCGATTTATCTAATTTGTTCTTTCTTTTTCGGTTCGGGAACTTCGTCGCCCTCTTCGGGTTCACCGTCAACAATTTCGTTTTCACGCTTGTCAACGTTGAGCAGAGCATTGAGTTCATTCAACCTTGTGGTTTTCGCATTAAGCTCATTCTCGTGGATAAAGGGTTTCTCAACGTCGGCTTGTGCTGTTTCAAACTGTTTTGTTACATTGTCAAGTTCTAATTCAGCGTTTGCCAACCGTTTCGGTAATCCTTCAAGTACGTTGTCAATACGTGTGATGTTGCCGTGTATATCTGCACCGAGAGAAACACTATAACTCATCTCACCTTTAAGCCGCACAACATATTCTCTTGCCATTGTGTCAAAGAAAATGTCCATAGTAAACCCACGGTAATCGCCAAGTGGGATAGGATCGGGATTAGTTAAGGATTGACACACTTCAATAATTGCTTTACCTGCATCTGCCTTTTCGGAATAGAAAACACCCGAAACCGTCATACCTACAAAGGTATCATCAATCGGTTTTGGGTGTTGTGCTGTTCGTTCTATGTCGGCTTTTAATCCGTTAATTGTGTTTGTTCGCCTTGCTATTTCCTGCGGGTAGAACTTTATTATTTTGTCCTCAAGGGCATACTTTTCGGACAAGAAGTTGGATTTTAACAATCGAAGTTTTTGTACTTGAATATCTAAATCCATCTTTTCCTTAATGTACGGATTACCCGTTGCCAACATCTTTATTTCGGCATAAGAAAGTGCGGTTTCGTCTATATCCTCGGCAGATCTGACGGGAGATTTACTCGTCATAATCTGTGAAGCGAATTTTTGTTTACCTTCCACAAGCTGATACAAATAGGCATCAAAGGTTTCTTCGGTAACGTAACGGTAGATATCTACCTCAAGGTTTTCGTTGCCTTGTCTTATAATTCTTCCCAATCTTTGCTCAAGGTCGGAAGGTCGCCAAGGGCAATCAAGGTCGTGCAAAGCAATTAACTTGTTCTGCACGTTAGTGCCTGCGCCCATCTTTTGTGTTGAACCCATAAGCAAACGAACTTCGCCTTTTCGTGTTTTCTTGAAAAGGTCTAACTTCTTGGCCTCGGTATATGCATCGTGAATAAACCGTATTTCGCTTTCGGGAATACCTCGTTCATTCAGTTTCTTTCGGATATCGTTATATACCGAAAATGTACCGTCGCTTTTAGGTGTGGAAAGGTCGCAAAAGAATAACTGCGCCGCATATTTTTCCTTTCCTTCCTCCCAAATGCGATAAATGTTATCCACACAAGCGTTTAACTTACTGCCCTCAAAGTCGGGAAGGTTTGGGTTTATCATTCGTTGATCGAGTGCAAGTTTTCGTCCGTCATTGGTGATTTTCAGCATATTATCTACGCTTGAATCCACCATTTTGTTTCTTACCTTTTCGGCTCGTTCCGCAAGGTCGGCAACCATAACTTTTTGCATCTCGGAAGGCTTTACGGAGACATTGTGGAAATTCGCTTTCGGTACGGGTAGGTGAAGCATATCCGCCGTTTGGATATCTGCAACCTCTTTGAACATAGACATAAGTTCGGGAAGATTATGGAACTTTGCGAACCTCGTCTTTGCTCTGTATCCCATTCCTTCGGGAGATAGCTCGATTGCGGTTACGGTTTCACCAAAGGTAGATGCCCAAGAGTCGAAATGCTGTAAACCATTCTTAACAAGAGTGTTATACTGCAAATATCTTTGAATGGTGTATAGTTCCACCATAGAGTTAGAGATAGGAGTACCCGTTGCGAATACAGTTCCTCGTCCTCCGGTTATCTCGTCAAGGTATCTGCACTTCATAAACAAGTCGCTTGACTTCTGTGCTTCGGTTTGAGCTATACCGCCTACATTCCTCATCTTGGTATAAAGGAATAGGTTTTTGTAATAGTGGCTTTCATCAATGAAAAGTCTGTCAACTCCGAGTTCTTCAAAGGTTACAACATCGTCTTTTCTTGATTGGTCATTAAGTTTGTCGAGCTTGATTTTAAGGCTTTTCTTTGTCCTTTCTAATTGCTTGACAGAGAACTTGTCACCTCGTTGCCTTTTCAGTTCTGCAATGCCGTTGGTTACTTCTTCAAGCTGTTGTTCAAGTATTGCACATTGGCGTTCAATGCTCATTGGTATTTTTTCAAACTGTGAATGCCCGATAATAATAGCATCATAGTCGCCCGTTGCAATTCTTCCACAAAATCTCTTTCGGTTCTTCTTTTCAAAATCCTTTTTTGTTGCCACCAAGATATTAGCGGAAGGATAAAGCTGTAAAAATTCACCTGCCCATTGTTCGGTTAAGTGGTTAGGAACAACAAACATAGATTTACTGCATAAGCCGAGCCTTTTGGATTCCATCGCCGCCGCTGTCATCTCAAATGTTTTGCCTGCGCCCACAGCGTGGGCAAGCAGAGTATTACCGCCGTATAGAATATGTGCTACCGCATTTCTTTGGTGTTCACGCAATTCTATTTCGGGGTTCATACCGTTAAATGTAATGTGGCTGCCGTCATATTCACGGGGGCGGATACTGTTAAACTTCTCGTTGTAGATTTTGGATAATCTTTCACGGCGTTTCGGATCTGCCCATATCCAATCTTGAAAGCCTTGCTTTATAAGCTCCTGCTTTGCTTGTGCAATAGCAGTTTCTTTCTTGTTCAGTACGGGTTTCTTTTTGCCCTCGTCATCTTCCACGTAATCAAAGATACGAACATCTTTAAGATTAAGGGTTTCTTCTATAATCTTGTATGCGTTTATGCGGGTAGTACCGTAGGTGCTGTATGCTTTTATGTTTCCTCTGTCTTCAGATTTGCCCTCGATGTTCCAATCTCCCGTATATTCTGAGAAATGAACCTTTATCTTGAACCTTCTGTAATATGCGGGGTCTAAAAATTCATATATAAACTGTTCTATAACGTCGGTAGGCAACCAAGTAGAACCGAGCCTTACGGATATTTCGCTTGCGGTCAGGTCTTTCGGCTGAACCTTTTCAAGAGCCTCAACATTAACCTTGTAATCTTCGGGATAGATAAGGGCGGATCTCTTTGCTGTTGCCAACTTCTCACGAACATTGCCCGAAAGGTATTCATCAGCCATAAGGTATTTGCTTTGTGCGACACCGCCGTATTCATACAAGGGATTAAGGAAGATAACGCCTTTAAGGTCATTATATATTTCTTCCTCGGTCTTGCCCGACAACTGCATCATATATTCCATATCTACACAAGCCTTTTCGCCCATAGACACAGCAAGCGCTTCGCTTGAAGTATCTACCGAAGTTACGGGAGTATGCGGCTTTATTGTTCGCTTATGGAACATATCTGCTTTTCGTTCAAGCGTACCGTCATCAGCCAAGATTTCAAGTGCCGAAAGCAGAGAGAATGAACTGTCCTGCGAGAATGCCGAGGTGTTAGCTCTGCTGTTTATAAGTCCGTATTTCTTTGTGAAGTCATCATACAGCTTGTTAAGGTTTTCCTGTTCAGCCTTAATATCGGAATCGGGATAATCTTCGGTCTGTAATTCAATAAGATTTCTAACCGAATCACGAATTGCTATCATACACTTAATACGATTTTCTGCGGTTGCAGACATATCCACGGGCATCATTCGTGAGTTTTCACGGAAGTATATCCTATCTTCAAATACGGTGTATGAGAAGTTTCTAACATTGGGATCGGCAGGGATAGAATTATCTTCTTCGGCAAGTTCCTCGTCAAATTCGTAATCGGCTATCTCGCCGTGAATATTAACTATCGCTTCTGCAAGCTGTTCACCAAGGTCCGAACCTTCAATGGGTTCGCAAGTAGGTTCGGGTCCGAAACGTCCCGAAGCCATCTTCATTTCACCGAGAACCATTTCGGGATGCTTGACAAAATAACTGTTCATAGTGATACCGTTTTCATCTTTACCGAGATGTACCCAATCGGGTTCAATATCTATAAGCCTATCTCGTTTTTGAAGAATAAGGATATCCGAAACAACTTCTGTTCCCGCATTTCCCTTAAAGGTGTTGTTGGGCAGTCGAATTGCACCGAGTAAATCCGCCCTTTGTGCGATATACTTTCTTACGGCAGGATTTTCCTTGTCCATAGTGCCCTTGCTTGTGATGAGTGCCATCACACCGCTGGGGCGAAGTTTATCCAAGGATTTTGCAAAGAAGTAATCGTGTATAAGGAATTTGTGCTTGTCATACTTCTTGTCGGACACCTTAAAATCTCCGAAAGGAACGTTACCCACTACCGCATCAAAGAAGCTGTCGGGAAGGTTTGCTTCTTCAAAGGGTTGTGCAGCGATTGAGGTCTTTTGGTATAACTGTTGTGCTATACCTGCGGATATGGTATCAAGTTCAACACCGTATATCTTGCTATCCTTCATAGAGTCGGGCATCATACCGATAAAATGTCCGATACCGCAAGAAGGTTCAAGAATATTTCCTTCACGGAAACCCATTTGTTCCATTGCTTTGTAAACCGCTTGAATGACCGCAGGCGGTGTGTAGAACGCCGTCAATGTACTTGCTCTTGCGGAAGAATATTCTTCGGGAGAAAGGGCTGTATAAAGCTCTGTGAACTCATTTGCCCAAGAAGCATTGTTATCATCAAAGGCTTCGGGAATACCGCCCCAACCTACATATTTTGAAAGTATCTCTTGTTCTTCGGGAGTGGCAAAACGGTCTTCAAGTTCGCAGTTTTTCAAAACATTTATTGCATCCATATTTCTGCGGAAGCGTTCCTTTTTGCCCGCTTCTTCGATTACGTGATTTTTCAGATCGAAGTTGTGCCTATCACTCATAGGGATTTCAGGATGCAGAATGAAGGATTTTACCTTGCTTTTCTTTTCCTGCTCCCAAGGGGGAGTTAGCGGCTCGTTTGCGTTTTCGATTTTTGCAAGTTCATCTTCCAAAACAAAGACAAGCTCATCAAATGAAAGATAAGGCAAAGCCTTTTCGTTCATATCTTCAAGGCTTTCAAACTGTTCGCTTCGGATTAGCGTATCATCAATATAGGTTTCAATACGAAAATCCACAAGGTTGATATTGGCTTGAATTTCGTGTTTTTCGTCCTCGGTGGTAGTGTAAGCAACGTTGACTTTCGATAGGTCTGAATAGTCTGCGCCGTCCTCACGTTCATATTCCTTACGGCAAAAGCCGTCTATATGTTCTTTTGCCTTAGTTAATGTGGGCGGCTCTCCTTTTAATTCAGTAAGCTCTTTGATTAAAAATTCAAGCTCTGCTTTCTGTTCGGAACTCAAGTCGGTATCAGTTGCTATTTCTTTCAAATCATTCAGTAATGAAGTAACCGCATCGGGATTTGTAAGGTCCTCTGATGTTCGTTTGATAGCATCTTCATCGGTATCTCCCGCTTCAAGACTATCACGATAATCATATAGGTCATAGTCCTTATAAAAATCAACGAGCCTTTCAGCAAGAGTTTTATTCAAATACGGACTGTCAATATATATAATTCCTTGCGGCGGCGGATCGAGTGAAGAAAGGAAATTGTCGGGAATGCTCTTTCCGTCTTTGCCCTTATAGAATACGATAATCATCGGAACACCATAGTGGTTTTCCTCTTTGATATCCTTTTCAAACTTATACGGACTTGTGTATTCTATACTCTCACGAACACGACCGTCTGTGTGAAGATAATCTATTCTGCCGATGGGTTTTGTTTCGACGGGATCTTCTTTATTATTGCTTCGGAGAAGATAGGTTTTTCTTTCGCCGTCAGTTAAGGGGGCAAGAGTAACGTCATATCCTCTTGAAAGTAACATATCCGTATAGACAGAAAGCCTATGATGAGGAACGCCCACCATCGGTACTCTTTCGTTTTCGGTTACGGAACGAGAAGTTATAGTTAAGTCAATAGCATCAGCCATTATCTTTGCATCATCGTTAAATGCTTCGTAAAAATCGCCCACTTGGTATAACACAATGCTGTCGGGATTCTCGGCTTTAACATCAAGATAACCTCTATATGGTTGTTTTATTCGGGTATTATTTACAGGAACGCCGTTACGTTCTGATAATTTTGTGAAGTTCATGAGTAATTCTTCGTCGATACCAAGAACACTTCCGCCAGTTTCAAACACAAATGCTTCTTCTACAAGAAACTCATATAGTTCTGCACCGCGCCAAGTGCTATCACCGTCAGTTGCCACGATGCAATTATTGTCGATGTTCAATTCTATATCATCAATTTTGAGAGCATAGAGGACATCTAACAAGACATCCAATTCATGGTCATATATAGATATTCGTTCAGGTTCGACCACACGTGTTTTGATTATCTTCAAGTGTTCATTCATCGGGTTTTCTTGCACCTTTGTATCAAACTCGGCACGGCTCATTTCCTTGTTGAACATCGGGAACTCGGTATCATAAAGCAAAACACGATCATCGTCAAAAGACAGAAGTTCATATTCACTTGCGCCGATATATACCGTATCCCCAAGATGATAGACATATTCCCATTGCAAGGTTGCTTTCAGTTCTTTTGAAAAACTGTATGCAAGGTTTCGTATATAGGCATCGGTTGTCGAACCTGCAACTTTGTCAATATAAGCGATAAGGTTGGCTTTGTTTTTCGGCTCGTTCATATATGCCGCAACATCTTCTTGTCTTTTGCTCAAAAGCTCTGTCAATCCGAAAGATTCTGCTAAATGCTTTTCATAACCTTGAATATCGTTCAAGTAAGCGGTCAGACGTTCCAACAAACTGTCCTTTTTATCTTCGATAGGAATATCTATAAAGCTAATAAGATGGCGCAAACGTTCATTTCGTTCCGATGCTAACTCAAGCTCAATTCTTTGAAGCTCTTTTCTTTCAAGATATTGGGGCAGATAATCCTTTTCCTTTTGGTTGAGATAACGGTCAGCGTTTATAAGCTCGTTTAATCTTGCAGATACCTTTTTCCACGGGATAATCATATCCGGCTCTGCGAAATTACCGTGCTTCTCGATATGAATACCTTTTCCGTCGAAGGACATACCGCCTTTTGTTCCGTCGGGGTAATAGAAGGTGCAACCGCCTTGACCGTATTCCTTTTTCAAAAATGCAACGCTTTCCTCCAAAGTGTGCATTTCTTGGTAATGGAGATAAATACGGATTTTTCCGTCTTGCATAATACTTCCGTATTGCAGTACCGAGTCTATATCTTCTTGCGAAACAGCAAAAGCAGAGGTTTTTTCCTCTGCTTTCGTTTCGATATGGTTTAATTGTTCGCTTATGCTCGGTAACGGTTTTGTATCATCATCGGTTAAGCGTGAATCACTTTGGCTATTACTATCTCCTGCGCCGTGTTCTTGATGTTGTTTATTTTGCGAACCCAACCCATCATATCCGTCGCTTTCATCTGCTCGGTCAATCCTTCCTTCACCGTCATTTCCTTGATGAGTTGTTCTTCCATTTCCGTCGCTCTCTGCTCGACTTCCGTCAGATGCTCGTTCATCTTGCAGGTGGTGAGGAGATTGTAGTAAAGAACTCTGTGAGTCTGTTTCAGAAACTTCTTTCTCATCTGTGCGTATCGGCCCAAGGTCGCTTCTTTCTGTGCCGGCATTGTCAGTTCGGGAATTTGGTAATCGCCCTGCATCGTGTAAGTCAGTTCTTTCATTTTGGTTGCTCCTCTCGTTTCTTTTGTTTTCATCTGCATTGTAATCGGTTTTCCGTTTTTCCGCAATTATGCGATTTTCTTTTTCCAAAGAAATAATTGTTTTTGAGATCTCCGCTAATCCCATTTCCGCAATATCGCTTGTTGCAAAACCGATTGCATTAAGCGTTTCAACAGAATTAAAGTTCGCAATACCGTCGAAAGCATCTTTTTCAAATGACGATTCGGCATCCAATCCCAAACGGGACATTGTCATAAACGCTATACTGTCTGTGGAAAGAGAAACATACAAACGATATGCTTCTTCGGCAGAAAGGTGTTCAATATCGCTGTTAGCTCCGCAATGCTTAAAATCCGCAATATAGTCGGCAAGATTATCTTCGGCCGCATTCTTCGCCGCCGAAAGAATCGCTTTCTCTATGCTTGATTTATCCTCTAACTCTCCGAAGGTGCTTTCAAGCGTTTCGATAACGTCTTCCGTGTATTCGGGTTTCATTTCCCAAATAGGGACAGGGCGTGAAAACTTGCTTGGATGAGTATCGGAGATATCAAAGTAATATGCAACTCTTTGTCTGCTTCGATCTGCATCTTCAAATACCGCAATACCTCTAGCGCCTTTGTTTACCCATCTGCCGAAGTTTTCGTTCCATCTTTCGATTTCAAGAACTGCTCTCGCATCTGGGCGCTGTGCATAAACAAGCAACTGCTCGTCAAAGCGGAGTCGAAAATTATAACAAGCGGAAGATAAAAATGCTTTCCAATTCTGCGGAGAAGATGTTACAGACCTTGCAGTACGATTATATAACTCGGTTATGATGTCATATCTGCGAACCATATCTTAAACCTCCTTTTCTGTTTTTTGCTCATTTTCACCTCCGCCTAAGTAAGTGAAAAGTTTGTTGTTCTTAACGTGTTTTTGCAGTTCGGTAATAATCGTTATATCTTGAATAGTCACGTTGGGTATTTTCAAAATGTTTTCAAGCGAAAGGTCCTGTAATGCTTTCTCGGTGGTACATTTGGCATCAAACAGTTTAGAAAGCACGTTTGCCTTTTGCCGAAGCGTGAATGTATCTTGCATTTGTTCTCCTCGTTTTCTAATATTAAGGGCGGTATATTTCAACCGCCCAAAATCTTATTTCTTTTTGTTTCTGATTTGCACGAATATAAAGCCGTCGATGATAATGCATACAAGTACAATGACGATGATCGTTTTAGGCTCCATTATTTAGAAACCATCTCTTTTCTTTTTGCGGATAAGATAAACTGTTATAACTATAATTCCCACCATAGAAGTACCTGCAAGGGCATACGAAATATGGATGTTACTGTTGTCGCCCGCCTTTGGAACGTCTATTAGCATATTATTCATTGTGACGCTTACGGTAGCATCTGTTTCAACCGAGGCAATTACATCTTTTGGACGGATATAATGGACGGATATATCGTTCAATACCTCCGAAACAGTATATTTTCCAATGCGGAGTTCTTCGATAAAGATTTCGCCGTTTGCATCGGTAGTTAAAACTTCATCGTATCCGTATTCCTCGTTTGTAACACGGAAAGAAAAACCTTCTACCTTGTCGTCGTTGGAAGTCTTGAAAATTTTCAAATTCCCCTTTTGGGGAGTGTTGGTAAATCCAACACCAACCTTGTTCTCAACGAAGACAACCTCACCATCATTTCGGATTTCAAAATGGTAGTAGTTATCGTCCTTAATGAAGCCGTCGGGTGCTTTTTCCTCGTGCAAGAAATAACCGTTATAGCGGAGATTGTCCATACCATAAAGACCTGCTTCAAGCTCGGCAAGCTCGCTAACGAGCATATCTATCTCTGCGTTAAACTCACCGTTGCCGTCCACGTCGCAATAAATGGCGAACACGGCGTTTGACAGCTTACTGTCGGGTACTTCTTCGTCCAACTTCCAAACTCGCACAGAGCCGATAATAAAGCGGTTTACAGCGGTTATCTCAATAATCTGTTCGTCTTCGGTGATATTTACCTCATAGATTTCTTCATTGAGAACGAAAGCAGGAGCAGGCTTCAATTCACGAATAATCCAATTTCCATAGGGTACATTCTCAAATCCGAAAACACCTATTTCGTTGGACTCTGAAACCATAAGAGCAGTTTCTTTGGTGAATATAGTTTCGTCGGGCTTGAATAAGCCGAACAACGCACCTGCGATTGAGAAGCCGTCTTCATCGACCTTCTTGCCAATAACAGTTCCTCGTATGATCTCGTTGGTAATATCCGCACAGTCGTTAAGGGTTATATGAACGATCTTTTCGTCCTGACCGGCATAATCGAACACAACGAGGAATTCACCATCGTGAAGGATATAATGCTCATCGGTGGAGTATTCCTTAATGATTACAACAGAGCCAATGGGCATATCTGTGTTGAAGGTGAGTTTACCGTCTACATCACAAGAGGCGATTTCAATAAGACCGCCTTTGGGTATCATAGTTCCGTCTGATGCAACGATATCTCTTGCTGCATAGAGAGCAAATTGAACAGACAACACTTCATCGTTGTTGCCTATACCGAAAAGTTCATCCTTTTCCATAGACTTGATGAGGTCAATTCTGATCTTCTGTCTGTCGTTAACAAAGAATGCAGATGTGTCGGTTATCTCTACCTCCTGACCTGCGTAAGTGAGTTCAATGGTTACGGGTTCGTTATTCAATACCATTCCGTAGGGTGCTGTTACTTCACACACAATGAATTTGCCGAGATACAAGGGTTGGCTTTCAGCGTATCCGTTTTCATCTGTAGTGAGGGTTGCCACAACCTCGCCTTTTTCGTATCTTACTGTACCGTCAAGAGTTATGATATCCTCTGCGGCAGTAATCTCATATACCGCACCTGCAAGACCGCTTACGGAGTATATAGGCTGATACATTCCGTCCTTTTCAATAACAGAGGAGAACACCTCACCCGACTTGGTAATCTTAATGATACCTTTCTGGGCGGTGTTTTCTTTTGTTACCTTAACAACCGTTACTGCATTTTCGGTAGTGGAGTTGTCTTCGGTAATATCGAAATAAACGGGAGTTTTATCGAGGACATAACCATAGGGTGCTTGTTCCTCGATTAAATAATAACCTACACCGTATTCAAGGGATTCGGGTGTAATAAGGTATCCGTTTTCGCTTGTATAGAAGGTGTCAACGGTTATTACTTCGGGATAGGTCAAGGTCATTGTTACGAGCTTTCCGTTGGGATCGTAAATCTTAAACCCTGCACCTGCATAGGGGATTGTGTTTCCTGTTTCGGCATCGACCTTGACGATCTTGACGAAGCTTTCAAACACAGAGTTGTTGATAAGATAACGATAAACCTTTCCGTTCTCGTCAATCACTACTGTGAATTCAGGCATCAAATCTCTGCCGTCCCATCCTTTGGTTTGCTTTACGGTATAAATACCATAAGGCAAATCCTTTGTTTGAGCATAACCGTGTTCATCGCATACAAGAACATCTCGCTCGGTTTCCTTTGCGTTTTCATAGGAAAGAGCAGAAGAGAGGAACACTTGGAACTCTGCGCCCACTTCGGGGGTTTCGATCTGTGTTGAGCCGTCATCACAATGCTTGATGATAGATATGCTGCCTTTGACTACGGTTTCCTTAACAGTAAACTGTTTGGTATTAAGCTCGACTGTATATTTGTTGGCTTCTGCGCCTACATCATATACGGTTTCCTCGAGAAGATAACCTTCGGAGGGAGAGATTTCGGAAATAGTCCAATCATCACCGCAAGGATAATACTCGGTTATGAAGTATCCATTCTCGTCGGTGGTGTATCTGTCTATAAGGACATCGCCTTTATATACACCATACACAGCACCTTCGAGAGTTGCATCACCTTGAGGGTTATCATATTCGCTGTCAACCTTATATACTTCTGCGTTCCACTTCTTGAGGATGTTATGGAAGGATTTGGTTGTAACCTTGTTCCATTCGATTGCTGCATCCTGAAGTTCGGGAACAACGTATCTGTCGGGACAGTTGGATTCTTCAAGGGTATAGTTTGAACCAATGAGGATATCCTTGAATTCGGCTATACCATTACCGTTGGTTACGGCATATTCATCCACATAGATTCCCGAAAGTGAATAACCGTAAAGGTGGAAGGTAAGACCTTCTACAAGACCGTCTTCGGCTGTTTTGATTATCTTCAAATCTCCACGTTTAAGAACGTTTTCGAATGTTGTCTGCGTTACCTTCTCCCATTCAATAACCACGTTGGTCTGTGTTACAGGAGTAATGTATTTTTCGCTTACGTTACATTCTTTGATGGTATATGCAGAGCCAATGAGAATGTTTTTGAAATATGCGTTACCGCTTTTATCTGTGGTGGCATATACATCCACATACTGACCGCATTCTGCTGTTCCGTAAAGTCTGAAAGTGATGCCTTCAACCAGACCGTCTTCGGAGTTCTTGGTTACAGTTAAATCGCCACGCTTGAGTTCGTTATAAAAGTCCTTTTCGGTTACTTTATTCCACTCGATTGTGGTGTTTTGGCTTATGGGGGTGATATACTTGAATTCGGTATTTACTTCCGACAAGGTATAGTTCTTACCTATAAGCACATCTTCAAATACGGCGACACCGTTTTTGTCGGTTACCGCATACATATCTACCTTAATGCCCGAATCCGAAGTGCCTACAAGATGAAACTTAACACCCTCGACCATATCGTCTTCGGATGTCTTAACAACCTTTAATTCGCCACGTTTCAATACGTTGTTGAACGACTTGTTGGTTACCTTGTTCCATTCAATTTTCACTCCGGTCTGCTTAACGGGAGTTACATAGTATGCTTTGGCATCTACTTCTTCCAAGGTGTAATTAGAGCCAATGAGAATATCCTTAAACTCAGCTATACCCTTTGAATTGGTGGTGGCATATTCATCAACCTTGATCCCCGAATCGGATGTACCGTAAAGGTGGAACTTAACACCGCTTACCATACCGTCTTCGGCAGTTTTGGTTACGGTTAGATCGCCAACCTTAAGCTCGTTATGAACAGCGCTGTTAGTTACATCATCCCATTTGATAGATACACCTGTCTGTGTTACGGGGGTGATGTAATAAGCTTTGGTGTTCACTTCCTCGAGCTTATAGTTTGAACCGATGAGAATATCATTGAAATACGCCTTACCCGACGCATCGGTTTTTGCGGTTACATCAACGGTCGTACCGTTAGCTGCCGTACCGTAAAGACGGAAGGTAATGTCCTTAACAAATCCGTCATCGCTGGTCTTTGTTATAACAAGATCGCCACGTTTCAACACGTTATTGAACGACTTGTTAGTTACCTTATTCCACTCAATTTTAACCGTCTGCTTAACGGGTGTAATATAATATGCCTTTGTATCCACTTCTTCCAAGGTGTAATTAGAACCGATGAGAATATTCTTGAACTCTGCTATACCCTTTGAATTGGTGGTGGCATATTCATCAACCTTGATCCCCGAATCGGATGTACCGTAAAGGTGGAACTTAACGCCGCTAACCAATCCATCCTCCGCAGTTTTGGTTACTGCGAGATTGCCACGTTTAAGAGTGTTACTGAAGGATTTATTCGTCACCTTGTTCCACTCGATCGTGGCATTCTGTACAGAAGGTGTGATGTAATATGCCTTGGTGTCTACTTCTTCTAACTTGTAGTTAGAACCCATAAGCACATTCTTAAATTCAGCGATACCGTTTGCGTTGGTAGTTGCATAAAGATTCACGGCAATTCCCGAATCCGAAGTACCGTAAAGTCTGAACTTGACGCCGCTAACCATACCGTCTTCGGCGGTCTTGGTTACCTTTAATTCGCCCATTTTGAGAACGTTATTGACGGTTTTGTTGGTGGCTTTGTTCCATTCAATTTTGACGGTTTGAGCAACGGGAGTGATATAGTATGATTCTGTATCCACTTCCACAAGGGTGTAGTTAGAACCAATAAGAACATCGTTGAAATACGCCTTGCCCGAACTGTCGGTTACAGCATATTCATCTACGGACAGTCCGTTGTCTGCTTTGCCGTAAAGTCTGAACTTAATACCGCTTACCAAGCCGTCCTCACTTGTTTTTGTAACAACGAGGTTTCCTCGTTTAAGGGTGTTATTAAAGGTTACAGTTGATGTCTGACCTGCAACGACAGTTACGGTTCTTGATTCTTGGGGTTCGTAAACATTTCCCACAACCTCGGTTACCGTATATGTTCCTGCAGTAAGGTTAGGAACAGTAATTTCACCGTTTGCGCCGGTGGTTACGGTAGTGTTTACTCCGTTACCTACAACAGTAAACTTGATGCCACTTACTTTTCCGTCTTCCGAGGTCTTGACAATCTTGGCAGAACCGGAGCTGATCTTTACTTTCACGTAGCCAACCACGGGGTCATCTGCTTCGGCCGAAAAAGTTACAAGGTCTTGAATATCTCCTGTGCCTGTGTCATAGATGCCGTCGCCCCAAACAACCATACCTTTGCGCTTACCGTTAACCTTATTAGCAGTAATGGTTACTTCGCTATTTATTGCTGTGCTTGAGGAAACTGTCAACTTGTTACCGCTTACAGAGCAGGTTACCTTTGAATTATTGGTCGTAAAGGTATAGTTACCGAGTACGTTGTTTGTATCGGTAAGTGTAGCGGTATATTTCGAACCGTTCCAAGAAAGCGTTACAACCTGTGCGCTTAACGAGGATTTCTTGAAAAAACTGGGAATTTTGCTATGGTTTTGAACACTTTTAACCATACTGTTATAATAGGTTATAATCCTATTATACAGAGGGTGGTTAACGCTTATTGTGTCCAGAATGGCATCGCATCCTCCCACATCCACATGATTAAAATTCTCATCGCGTTCACCTACGATAGTTTCCCAAATGAGAAGCTGTGTAGCAATTGCATGAGACATTTTATCTGCGTCTTCTTCGTTATGGCTTCGCCAAGAAGTGGTTACCGTTCCGCAATATCCATATTGCATTATTCGCCCAATAAACTTCTTAATATCATCGGGAATAAGAGTTTTATTGTATTCGGATGGATAGTTATCCCAATAGGTTTCGTCATTGCTATTTACTGTTCGATCATTATCTATTGGGGTACCGGGTTCAATACAATAACAGATATTTCCTTCCCAACTGCCCACGGCGTATATATGGGTTCGCTTGGATGCTTTTTGACTCCAACCGTTCATATAGTGTAATTCTTCGTGTCCCCATTCGGCTGTATAGTTCTCGTCACCATCACGAGGGAATGAAAAAACTACCGTTTTGTCTTGTTCGGGAACTTCATCCGCAAATGCATTCAAAGCGCCTATACTTACAAAGGTCGAAAGGCACATTATTACTGCAAGGAGCAGGATAGCACCTCTCTTTAGAATGTTAGATTTCATTTCATCTCTCCTTTAAATAAAGAAACGCACCGTGTTTTTTCACGGTGCGTTATGTTTTAATATTATCTTTTAAGCGTATCCGATGTAAAGGTTATAGTAGTTATCCCTAACTTCTTCTGCCCATATCCATACCCAAGTTATTTCTTCATCTCTGGCATATCCATTTAATCGACCTTGAATATCCCTTTCAAGGTATATGCAGTGTGAACCTGCGCCGATTGGATTGTCCCAACAGTCGACTGCGCTTTCGTGGAGTATTAGTCCTACGCTTTCGGCATAATCTCTTGCATATTCTATCCAATAGTCTATGTCGAAGGGTTCGGGTTCTGCTTCACTTGATGTTTCGTTAGATACGTCGGGCTCACTTGAAATAGGTGGTTCGCTTTGTTCGGGTTCGCTTTCCTGCGATTCTTCGGGTCCTATTTCGGGTTCGGAAGTGTCTTCAACTTCGCTTTCTTCGGTATTGCTTACTTGTGGCGTTTCTGACACTTCGGGGATAGAACTCTGTTCAAGTTCGTCTGTTACGACTGATGAATTGCTTTCCTCGTCATCTTCTTTCGGGGCAGAGGAACTAACTGTTTCCGAAATTTCGTTTTCGATGCTGACTTCGGTTTTGCTTTCTTCTTCGGGAAGTGAAGGAACAGAAGTATCTGACGTTTTGCTGTTTTCTGTCGATACCGTTGTTTCCGAGCTTTCAACCGATATTGAGCTTTCGGTTATACTCTCCGAAAAAGAATTGTCGGTGGTATTGTCCGTGGAATTTTGTGTGTCAGCACAACTAACAAAACTTAACAGAACGAGCAACACAAATATACTTGCGATAATCTTTTTCATACATTTACACTCCCTTGCTTTGTTGTTTTCATTCTACGGCAAGATGTTTCGCAAGTCAAGTGTGTGTTTTGGCAATCATAGGCATCATCTCCTTTCTGCGATAAGACGCTTAACTATAAAACGATAAAATATATTTTCTTTTCGGCTTGTTTGCTGGTAATAAAGGGTTGGAGTGTGAGGAAGGGATACTAAAAATTTATACTCCTTATGTGTCGTGAAAAATATTCGACTTTTTTATTGATAAAATCATATTTTTTGACATTTATATAGTAGAGGAAGGTAATATACAAGGTCTGTAAAATTTTTGACATTCACCTTGGATTGCGATTTTTGTTTTTCAAAAATTTGCTGTAATGTTCCAACGCCTTGCAAACAAAATCCTCCGTTTGTTCAAGCGGCACATTTTTAGGAATAAGCTGTCGTACCCTATCAGCACGTAGAACGATTTTGTCTTTTTGGTTAGGTTTCTGTTCGGACATTATTGCGGTAATTGCTTCGCTTGTGAGCTTTCCGTCGTTAAACATTTTTCTCATACGGATTGTTTGGTCGTGAGAAGGGGTACAATCGTTCAAGTCGATTTCATCCACAATATCTCTTTGACAATCTTCGTTAAGATAGGATATTTCAACGGCAGGGCGCATTTTCATCTTACCTTCATCAACCAATTCAAGTAGTTCTGGAACAAGATGCGTCAAACGAATAAATCTGCGGATTTGTTCCTCACTTTCTCCGACTTCTTCGCTTAATGTTTTCCTCGAAGATTTTAACTTTTGCTCCACTGGTGCAGAAGTTAAATCCGTTCGTTTTCCTTGACGGTTCATAGCTCCTAATCGCATTTTATATGCAAACGCTTTTTCTGAAGGCAATATAACACTTCTTTGGAAGTTGCTATCTACCATATATATAATAGCTTCGTCACGGGATAGTTCTTTCACTTCGCTTCGTAATGTATTAAGTCCTGCGAGTTCACAAGCTCGTTTTCGTCTATGTCCCGAAACAATTTCATATCTACCGTCCTCTTTTGGTCGAAGAACGGCAGGTGTCAAAACACCTCGTTCTTTTATGCTCTCTGCAAGTTGAAACATATCTTCATCGTCACGCACTTTGTAAGGGTGGTCGGGAAAATCATCAATCAACTCTAACGGAATATCTCGTATTTTATCTAACCTTGCTTCGTCACGTTCTTTTTGCGATGAGAATAAATCATCGAAGCTCGGTAGAGTGAAGTCGCTCTTTCTTCCTGCCATCTGCCAACACCTCCTTTGCTAAATCTTTATATGCTTTTGCAACTGTACTGTTGGAATCATATTCGTGTATGCTTTTGCCTTTTGAAGTAACCTCTGCCGCTTTAACGGCGATAGGGATATGTGTTTTGAATATTCTCATATAATTACCGAAATTATGTTGCAGAGCTTCAATCGTGCTTTTCGCAAGGTTTGTTCTGTTATCTACAAGGGTAAGTAATACGCCGTCGATTTTTAGGCTTGGGTTAATGCTTCGTTTTACCTTTGCGACGGTTTGCAATAACTGTGTCATACACTTTGCGGGAAGATATTGTGCTTGAACCGGAATTATAATGCTATCTGCCGCCGAGAGTGCATTAAGTGTCATCATTCCAAGCGAGGGAGAGCAATCAATAAGAATGTAATCATACATATCCTTTAAGGTTTCAAGATACGATTTCAAAATAACCTCTCGGTTCATTGTGATAACAAGACCGATTTCTATATCGAACAGATCGTTGCTTGAAGGTAGTAAATCAACACCTTCGTGATGGTGAAGAATACCGTCTATTGGATTGTACGCCTTGCCTTGCATAACTTTTGTCATCATATCTGATATGGTGTTTTGCAAATCGTGTTTTTCGTTCCAACCAAGACAAGTTGTTAAATCGCCTTGTGGATCGGCATCGACAAGTAAAACCTTTTTGCCTAGCATTACTAATCCGACGCCCAAGTTTACGGCGGTGGTTGTCTTTCCGACTCCTCCTTTCAGATTACATATTGCAATTGTTTTGCAGTTGGACATTGTAATCCTCCTAATTATGAAATATGCCGTCTTTTTTACAGACGGCTATGTATCTCACATTTGGCATTTTGATAAAAACTATTGTTACAATATTACACGAATAAAACCATAATGTTTAGAAAGGTAGCGTTTATAAAGTGAAAAGAAAACTTTTGCCTGTAATATTAAATACAAAAGTACACATAGAATGTTGGACATATTATAGAATGGCTGTTATTCAGACTTTGCCGAACCATATGAATTGGTTGTCTTCGCATATGGATCTATTTTTTGGTGATATGAGCGAAGGTTTGTATTATGGTAATTTACCTAGATTAAATCAACCAGAATACTACTTAGACATACTCAATATCGAAGAAATCGATTTGTATTCTGTTTCTGGCGACAAAATTATTGATGAAATAAAAAATGCCATTGATGATGACTTTTATTATTTAGTGTACACTAGAACTAATAATCAAGATTCACACGAGGTGTTTATATATGGATATGATGATGAAGAATGCACGTTCAATTCTTTTGGATTAAGAGATAACGGACATTTTGGACCTGTAAAAATCTCATATGACAGGTTACGTGATGGTTATAATAATGAAATTGGATTTTTTAAGGAACATCCGGAAGACTATTATCGGCGTCGTGACTTTGGGTTTGGATATGTGATGTGTCGAATGAAACCTAATTATAGATATATTAGCAAGAATTATGCAGCAGAATACTTTGAAAAGATATCTCGCGAGGCGTACGGGGGCATCACTTATATTAATTATACTGATAATGAAGGACAATCTGGAAAGCAAAATATATTTTATACAGGGATTGATTGTTTACTTAAAATTATAGACAAAACACGTAAGTGCTCTCAAAGAGAGGAAGGTTTCTTTGGATATTATTACGAAGGCGGATTAAGGCGAAATATATTTAAACTTAGTGAACACCGTGCGCTAATTTATGACTCTATGAAATGGTATGAACAAATATGGAAAGTTAATGATGCTGCAATTATAACTTTGCAAGAACGATACGGTGCGTTAAGTAAAGAGATGGCAAAAACATCAATGCTGTTTTTAAAATATCAAGAAACTGGAGATTTGAAAATCATGAAACGAATTATAGAAAGACTTGAAATACAACACGAACAAGAAAAACCTGTACTAATCGAGTATGCTCATCGAATACGCGAATGGTATACAGATAATAGATTGAAAAAACTATTGGAAGAATCGTGATTGAATTCGAAGCAAATGGAGTGCGAAGTGGAGTGCAAAAATTCAAAACTTGAGCAAGATGATTTGGTTTTGGATTTAATAATCGTGCACATAGTAGATGATAATATTTCAAATGAAAAATTCGTACATATAGATGTGATTTTTGAAATTACTTATTTTTAACTCTTCGTTGTGGTTGTTTGTATAAAAAAGTCACACAAAGTGAAATGCGCCTCGAAATTTGTTTGACTTTCGGAATGTATATATGATGATTGTTATAATTCAAGTGACAAGATGCAGTAACTGAAATATTTGAATTTGTAAGATTATTATAATGGTTCGAGTTACTGTTTATTAAAATACCTACGAACCGGAATCGATAGCAAAAACTTCTTGACTTGCATTGCTAATCCGACACCCAAGTTTACGGCGGTGGTTGTCTTTCCGACACCTCCTTTCTGATTACATATTGCAATCGTTTTGCAGTTGGACATTGTAATCCTCCTTTTCAAAAAATAACCCGCCTGCTTTCACAGACGGCTATGTAAAAATACCATTCACTCCCAATATCGGGCAGTTCACTCCCATTGTACTTGAAATGATTATAGTGAATGGTTTATAAATATGTTGAAAAATGCAATATAATGTAAAGTCATTAAAGAAAATGTGATAATTATAAAATAGAGTTACAGAGGTAGTTGTATGTTTGCAACGATCATTAAAGAGTATCGCAAGAGCGTTAATATGTCCCAAGAAGAAATGGCATACAAGTTAGGCATAAGCACAAATCACTTGAGCAGAGTTGAGCGAAGAGTAGTCAGTCCAAGCGGTGATTTGATAAATCGTATCATTAAAACAATATCGAATGATCAGCAGTTTATGCAGCTGAAATTTGATAATACCGAGTTGTATGGTTTGATTTTGATGCTGCAACTTTATAAGTTGAAAGATGAAGATAGGGCATTCGTTTATAAGGAAACAATGAGATTAATTGCTAACATAAACAACTGTAACACAATAAATTAATATTAGGCATAATAGGTTGTTTACATTTTATAATTAAAGTGGTATAATGAATGGCGCATTTTGCGTAACGAATGCGTATTAACGATATAGGTAACTTAACAATAATATATTGCATAGATTAAGTTATACAGATGTCTTTTATAAGGTGAATTTACGAGTTGCATTTATAAGTTGTATTTATTTTGTTGCTTCTTGATTTCTATATCTGTACGATGATTTTGTATGCATCATAACAAAATGTGTAAGGCTATGTGCGTTTACTCATGCTTTATATTTGGGCGTGAAGGGAAAGTATAGTTTGTGTTATCACTAATGAAAACAATTGCTGATAATAGTAACATTTGGATCCTATTGATACCAACATTAGGATTAATTTTTTGTCGTGTATTATTTAGACTTGTTATCAGAAATCGAAAAAGTTCATGGAAGTTTGTGTTACTCGCTCTTGAAGTTTTGCTTTTTGTATTCGTATTAATAGTTACGACATGCGAGATAATATATGTTAGAATATTGCCAAATGATAATAATTTGGTGTCTTTTTTGCAAAATAATTGGAAAAACGAAGGAACATCCGATTGGCTATCTATGATCGGATTGGTAGTAACGATAATTACAGCATTGATTTCTACAGTAATTGCTTGTATTACTTATAGAATGTCAAAATTACAACAGCAACAGAATGATTTTAATTTTTATGCTCAATTCAATATCGACTTGTCTGATGATAAGGTCGATATAACATCAATTCGTTATAACGATAATTCTGAGGAATATATACATTATTGCGAAAAATTAAAATCAAAATATCGTATAAATAAAAAAATATTCCCCAGCAAATTCCGAGTGAATTTGTCGGATATATATATTTTTAGATTTAAATTAAAACAAAAAGAAAATGCTCAAGTTGCTTATCGTTTGAAGAAATTTGCGATTTTTGACTCTTATGTAGAATGGAAAAAAATTGACAAACTGCTAAATACAAATGAAAATAATATATATTGTGACATTGTTTCTGATTTTTATCGAGAAACAGAGTATATAATGGAAGTTATTGTAAGAAATACAAATGACTCGTTCGAAGCAACCGATCAACATTTGGTAACACTATTGGAACCAGCTGCATTCCCTTTTCAGAATAAAAGTAAATATTCTATTTATATGGAGTTTGCTATGGATTCTAGGTATATTAGTAATCTCATCGGAAATAAATTAATAAGATTAGGCATTGAATTGCGCAAAAACAACGATTATTTTATTGTACAGAATTCAAGACTGTTCTGATTAGTTATAATAAAAAATATAAACGAAAGTGATTTGGTTTTTTTAATGACTTATATGGAGAGCTTTGAGGATAAGAAAGACGAATACTATAAACTGTTCATAGGTTTCTTAGATAGTTTAATACGGTTATATCGCACCAGTTCTTACGATTATATTGTTTTAACAACCAGAAGGTGCTTTTGTTTATT
Organism: Eubacteriales bacterium; assembly: GCA_045652625.1. Classification (GTDB taxonomy): domain Bacteria; phylum Bacillota; class Clostridia; order Oscillospirales; family CAG-382; genus Coliplasma. The sequence goes on from JAZRUR010000016.1 coordinate 33,150, forward strand.
TTATGCATTAGAAAAAGATTTGGCATTTAAAGCGCATTATCAATCTTGGTTTTCAACAAACAAAGACCTATTAGAACAATTAAAGAAAAAAATTATATCAAGTCAATGTATGGATATCATTGGAAGTCGCTTTTACAATACTAAGGTTCTTTTAGTTGATGATATTATGATACATGGTAAAACAGTCTATAAGTTTTACAAAAAAGCAAAAATTGAATACAATGCGAAAACAGTAGATACTTTAGTGTTGATTAGAAATATTGAAAATCCTGATTATTATTACTTTAAGACAGAGAATAATTATTATACCGTTTTAGAACTAGAGAATATTGATTGGAAAGAAATTTCTAATATTATAGTTTCATATCTTCATGATGTAGGACAACTGTATATTTCGTATATTTATGGTTACAAAGTAAGCAAGAGTGACTTGGAAAAAAATCTAACAAATAATGACTTGGTTTTATGTAAACATAGGTTTGACCAATATATTAGTCACAAAACCTATAAAGAAGATTGTCAACCTATTTACTATTTATATAAAGGGTTCTCTAAGTATACTGCGGTTAGAAACTCTTATTTACGTGTATATGGTGATGTAAATACCGCAACTGCGTATGTTATTCCTTATGTTGATATTAAAACTATTGATAATAATTTGGTTGATGAAATATGGAATAATATATGGAAAAAAGAAACAGTTCCTAGTGAATTTTCGTGTTTTCAAAAGTCTACAGATAAATATAAATCAATAATAGCCATCATTTCGTATGTGATGTTAAAAAAAATCTTTGGACATGTGAGCTTTTCTATAACACAAGAAATAGATCGAAGCTACGTTACTGGATTTATTGATATTGCTTCATTAAACATAAAGAGTGATATGCTTGATATTGTTGAAAGTATCTATAAAAAACAGTGTGAACATTTCGAGGATTATCCCGGAAGCATAATGATGGAGGAAAAAAGTAAATTAAAGGATCGATTTGACCTTTATAGTATAGAAGAGTATTTTTATTCGGTTGGCACAATGGAAGACAAGGAATATATTAATAAGATAAAAGACGGGATTGTAGACGGATATTTGAAGATAGATAAAGCCGATGCAAATAGAATATCACCTATTAGTGCGGATGAATTTTATTCTTGTATACCTGATGATTGGAAAGAAATAGCGATACCGATGACGATATATTTATTAGATAATGGTATATCCTCTCATATTGTCGAATCGAAAAATGGTTTCGTTGGAACTTTTATTAAATCTGGCGAACAATCGTATCACCTGTTTTCAGATTTAACCGGTGTTGCTTTCAAGGCAATATATGTTTTGCTTGATTTTATTAATAAATTTGTCGAGAAAAAACATGAAAGCGAGTTTAAGAATAGTTTTATTGAGCAATTAGAAGAAAAAATGGATGCCAAATTATTTTCGCGTATTAGGTCATTAAAGTTGGTAATTAATAATCCACCTATAGATTATAGGGCAGATTATTTTGCTATTCTCAAACGCAGGAACTATTGCTTGAGCGAAAATGATATGGTAAAAGAAAAAAGTATCTTATCACTTTTTGTTGAAATAATTAAGAGTATTAGAAATTCGGAGAATTGTAAATGAAATCAGAAATGGTAGTACCGCTTCCGAAGAATGTAAGGAAAAAATATCTTACAAAGAGCGAATATACTACGTTTTTATCATTTTTGCGCGAAAAAACATTTCCGCATGGATATACATGCAATGACACAACAAAAAGATATTGCAATTGTTTAACATTAGATTATTTGTGCTTTTTAACAAGTATTTTTGCAGAGATATCAGGGCGAGTGGAAAAACCTTATAAATCACAAAAAAGATCTGAATTATGTCAAATGCAATGTGCTTTAACTAACCAACCGTATGCTAATTATCCGTCTTCTTTGGTTCCGAATGGTAAAATTAAAACGGATGAAACTGTATATATGGATTGTGCGTTGATTAATCAAGGATGGTTAGTAAACGTCACTCAAAATCGTATATATGAATTGTATGTTGTCTTTTGCTCTAAATTGGAAAGTAAATATTTTGGAGACGACAAAATAAAGAAACTAGTGCTATGTTATTTTTTTGAGTTGTTTTCCTATGATGGGGAGTATAAGAAGAACTATTTTTCGAAAAAATTGTTAAAAATGGGTAATAAGTTCAAAGAAATTCTGTTGGTGGTGGACGATACTTTATATTTAAGTGAAGCAAAAAAAATTTTTATGGATGAAAGAGTTAATTGCAATACAATAAGCAATGTTAAAGATGAAGCTTATAATTGCTTTTTGGAAATACTGATAGCGTGTTTTGATGATACGGCATGCAAAGGAACTACGACTAATTGGATAAGAATGCAGTTTCAAAAATTTTTCAAAACTAGATTAAGTGTATCTGCATGATTTAAGTATTATGATTGTAAAATACATAAATATGATATTATCAAATAAAACAGTGGACGGTTTATTTTGGACTGTCCACTGCTTTATTTTTATTAAACAATAATGCTGACTATGTATTTGTGTTTCTTTTCGTGGTTCGGTAGATGCCTATTTACCCTCGTGAATTCGAAGGTTCGTACGGGACATTTTATATTAACCATCTGACCGCCGACAGAACCAGCCTGCTTAGCGGTGAGGTCGCCATTGTAGCCTTCTTTGAGGTTTACGCCGACTTCGCTTGCAGCTTCCATCTTGAACTTGTCAAGAGCAGCCTTGGCTTCGGGAACCATAGTCTTGTTTCTAGCCATTACTAAAATCTCCTTTTTAGATTCACATAAAATTGTGTGAGGTTTTTTCCTCGCCAATATTTTGTGCGTTCATACGAAATTTATTATAGGAAATTTTTGGAATGAAAAGTCCGAATCTGTTTGAGATTCGGACTTATAATAAATAATGTAAAATTAGATGTACTTTTTAATAATACTCTCGAACAAATCGCGTCTTGCTTCCATGTCCTGAACAAGTTTCATCTGTGTTCTGGTACGGTCAAGATTCTGGGTAGCGTAATGAGTTCTGAAATAGGTGTCGCCGTCAAGATAGTCTGTAAGGAAACGCATACCGCATTCAAGAGTCATCATAATAGCGCCGTCGTGAAGAAGTTTGATTTCTTCATCGGTGATAGTGCCTTTCATTTCCGAAAGGAAACCGCTGACGTATTCTTCGTAAAGTTCGGGAACACAGTAAACCTTGTCAAGGTCTTTTTCGTCTTCCGCTGCGCTCGATGCGCCGAAACGGATGCTGTCGCCGAAGTCATAAAGCATACTGCCGGGCATAACGGTGTCGAGGTCGATAACGCAGATGCCGCTTCCGGTTGCATCGTCTATCATAACGTTGTTCAACTTAGTATCGTTGTGAGTAACTCTTGTCGGAAGTCTGCCGTCGTTAAGTCTTTCGGTAATAGTAGGGCAGTAGTCCTTCTTCGAAAGATAAAACTCTATTTCGGGCAAACACTCGTCTTTTCTTCCTGCCTTGTTTTCGGATAATGCTTTTTCAAAATTTTTGAATCTTACAGGAGTGTTGTGGAAGTCAACGATGGTTTCGGAAAGGGTTTTGGCATCAAAATCCGCCAATAGGTTTTGGAATCTGCCGAACGCCTTTGCCGACTCGCCGAACATACCCTTCTTTTCCGCCTTGTTGTAGCAAGTAGCCTCGGTGATAAATAGATACATACGGTAAAGACCGCTTTCGTCTTCGTAGGTGTATTTGCCGTCAAGCGTTTTTACAAGAGTGAGCGTTTCTCTGTCCGCGTCGCCGTTTGCTTCGATGATCTTTTTTCTCAAAAATTCGGTAACCGAAGAAATGTTGTTCATCAAGCCCACAGGGTCGCGGAAGATGTTGGTGTTGATGCGTTGGAGAATGTAATTCCTGCCGTTTATCTTTACTCTGTCGGTAACGTTTATGTGTCCGTTGGGGATATTTTCTATCTCCTCGACTTTTGCATCAGCGATAAACGCAGAACATACTTTTTGTATTATTTCGTTCTTGTTCATTTCCATAACTGTTCGGGATAAACTCCGTTTTCTATAGATTTGTTAATGTAGTCAACAACAGTCTGCCTGTCTTCCTTATATGTAACGCCGTACCATTTTGCCTCGGTCTTTAAAACCTTGGCGGTTTTTCCGCTGGCAGCGAGATATTCCTTAACAGCGGAAGGGAGATAGTATTCTTTCTTGAGTTCGTCGCCGTCGCCCTTTAAGAAATCCACAAAACCTTTTTGAGTGTATGTGAAGAATTCTGCAGGCAAGCCCCAACAGTTCATCGAAACAATGGTGTCCTCGGAAATGTCCACCCATTCTTCGCCGTCGAGATAAGCGGTCTGACCGTTTTCAAGACGCTTGATCTTGGTGCGTTCCGTGATGTCGGTAAGAATGCCGTTTTCGTCAACCGTGCATTCGCCTCTCGAAACCGTTCCGTTTTCGGTAAGGGTGTTTTTGAGTACGAAACCTGCCATGCAACTCGGCGAATCGGGATTTGCTTTCATGTAGTCAGCGAGAATCTTAAAACTCTCTCTGCCGTAAAAGTCATCGGAGTTAACCGCGGCAAAAGGCCCGTCGATAACGTTGCGCGCGGCGAGAACCGCGTGAGCAGTACCCCATTGCTTAACTCTGCCCTCGGGGATAGAGAAACCTTCGGGTAGATCGTCAAGACTTTGGAAACAGTATTCGGTAACGCATCTCGAACCAATGCGGTTGCCGACGGTTTCTTTGAATATTTCAAGGTTTTCTTCTTTAATAACAAAAACCACTTTGTCGAAACCTGCTTGGAGCGCATCATAAACAGTGTAGTCAAGAATAAACTCGCCGTTAGGACCGATAGGATCTAATTGCTTAAGACCGCCGTATCTGCTGCCCATACCGGCCGCCATAACTAAAAGCGTCATAAAGTACCTCCAAAAATTAAACTGTTAATGATTTTACTACAAAATTTAAAATTTGTAAAGTGCCTGTAAAAAAATATTGACAAGCGATTGAAGTAAATTTATAATATGTATAAAATTCACCGTTGAGTGGAAATATATGGAGGAACATGGTAATGGATAAAAATATAAGGAAGGTCAAAATCGGCGTAATCGGTTTCGGCGCACGTGGCATGTTCTTGTTGAAGACAGCGTTTCTTCCTATGTGGGAACATGGACTTGTGGAAGTGACCGCGGTTTGTGACTACTATGCCGACCGTGCGGAAGAAGCCGCAAAAGAAGTTGAAGAGAAAACGGGTGTGCGTCCTTTCTGCACTACTAATTGGAGAGAAGTAGTTGATTGCTCCGAGGTAGAAGCAGTGTTGGTACTTACCGCGTGGGAATCGCATGTCGAAATGTGTATTGCTGCAATGCGTGCTGGTAAACATGTCGGTACCGAAGTCGGCGGTGCTTATAATATTGAGGATTGCTATCGCTTGATCCGCGCGTATGAAGAAACGGGAATACATTGCATGATGCTCGAAAACTGCTGTTACGGCAGACGCGAACTTATGGCGCTGAATATGGTGCGTAAAGGCTTGTTCGGTACCGTCGTTCATTGCTCTGGCGGATATATGCATGACCTCCGTGAGGAGATCGTGAACGGAGATATCAACCGTCACTACCGTCAAAGAAACTATATGCTTCGTAATTGCGATAACTATCCTACCCATGAACTCGGCCCGATAATGCAGATACTTGATATCAATTACGGTAACCGATTCGTGTCGCTTAACTCTGTGGCGTCCTGCGCAAAGGGTCTTCATGAATATGCGGTCGAACACCGCCCCGATGATCCTATCGCAAAGGTCGATTTTGCTCAAGGCGATATAATTACTACTATATTAAAATGTGCTGACGGCAGAACTGCAACGATCGTGCTCGATACAACGTTGCCCCGTATATACTCTCGCGGCTTTACCGTGCGCGGAACAAAGGGTATGTACTGTGCAGACGGCGATTTTGTACATCTCGACGGCGAAAGCGAATTCGATACAGTTGCGGATAAAGTAAATAACGCCGAAAAATATGCCGAGGAATATGAACATCCTATCTGGAAAGAATATAGAGAAAACCCTGTCGGCGGACATGACGGTATCGACTGGCTCGTGTATAATGCGTTTGTCGAATCCGTAAGAGAGGGAACTAGACCTCCGCTTGATACGTATGATGCCGCAACAATGATGTGTATCTCGGTTCTTTCCGAACAGTCTGTTGCCGCAGGCGGTGCACCTGTCGCCGTGCCTGACTTCACATCGGGTAAATGGATTGAAAGAATGGAAAAACCCGACGAGGATAAAAATAGTTACTCGTTAAGAAAATAATTGATAAAAAATTCGTTTGCTAAACGCTTTTTTGGATTTTCAAAAAGTTTTTACGCCCGAAACCCCTTGGGAAATAAAGGGGTTTCGGGATCCGATAAAAAAACCGAAAAAAATTTCAAAAAAAGTATTGACAAAACGATTTAGAAGTGATAGAATAGCCAAGCTGTCCGCAAGAACCGGAAATAACCGAGCGAGAGCGGAAAGCACGAACGGACATTGAAAATTGAACAACAGTGTACTACAAAGCATTAATGTGAAGTAGAACAAGACTCGTTAATTCTTTAAAAAGTAAAAGAGCAAAAAAGGAAATTTGTTCTGCCTAAGGGCAGAGTAAATATAACAACTCATTAGAGAGTTTGATCCTGGCTCAGGATGACCGCTGGCGGCGTGCCTAACACATTCAAGTCGAACGGAGTTGTTTTGGAAGCTTGCTTTCGGAACAACTTAGTGGCGGACGGGTGAGTAATGCATGAGCAACCTGCCTTAAAGAGGGGGATAACACAGAGAAATTTGTGCTAATACCGCATGTTTTATGTTGAGGGCATCCTCGATATAATAAAGGAGCAATCCGCTTTAAGA
>JAZRUR010000017.1:0-55005 GCA_045652625.1 Eubacteriales bacterium
CGGACTCGGAGTCTGGGCGATAAGTTCTTCGGGTAAATTATAAAAATATGTAGAACGCTTTAAAAGATCCATACAAAGTTTCCTTTAATATTGTCTTGCTCTCGTATTTTTGAATATACTTATTCCGAGAGGACTTTTTAATATAAAGGATTATACTACATCGTTTAAAATAATTCAACAGTAGAAAAGGAAAATCTCATATGAAAAAGTCACTTGTTTTTCGCGGTGTAGCCACCGCACTTGCAACACCGTTTGACGGAAACGGAATAGATTACCTTGCATTTACAAAAATGATAGACTATCAACTGACAAACGGCGCAGACGCCCTTGTAGTGTGCGGAACGACGGGCGAATCGTCAACTCTTACCGACGCAGAAAAGCGCGAACTGATTTCCTTTACCGTACGTCAGGTCAGAGGCCGTGTGCCTGTTATCGCAGGAACGGGGTGTAACGATACAAAACGCGCTTGTGTCTTGTCGGAATATGCGGCAAACGCAGGTGTTGACGCTTTGCTTGTCGTAACTCCGTATTATAATAAATGCACTCAAAAAGGCTTGACTGCCTATTATAACGATATTGCTTCCGCCTCGGGTTTGCCTTTTATCGCATATAGCGTACCTGCACGTACGGGAATGAAAATAGAACCCGAAACGGCATTAAAGATCTCCGAAAACCCTCTTGCCGTAGGCATAAAGGACGCGGGTGACAGTATTTCGGACACCGCGCGGACGATTTCGCTTTGCGGCGATGATTTGCCTGTATATTCGGGCAACGATGACCGAATATTGCCGGTGCTTTCGCTTGGCGGAAAAGGGGTAATATCGGTGATGTCAAATTTGATACCGTCTAAAGTTAAAAAACTCTGCGCGATGTTCTTTGACGGTGAAACGGAAAAATCGGCGTTGCTTCAAACCGAACTTATTCCGCTTTGTGACGTACTTCGCTGTGAAGTCAATCCGATACCGCTAAAAGCCGCACTTGCCGAGATGGGACTGTGCAAAAATATCCTTCGCGCTCCGCTTACGGGAATTTCGCCCGAAAATGCCGAGAAATTGTTGACTGTAATAAAAAATCTATAAAACAAAGCATCCGTTTTCATTTGTTGAAAGCGGATGCTTTTTGCGTTATTTATCAAGATTGGAAGTGAATACGTTTGCGACCTCAGTAATGGTTATATATGCTTTCGGGTCGAGTTCGTGTACAATGTTTTTCATTCTGCCGACTTGGAAACGGTTTACTATAAAATAAACCGCAGTCATTTTTGAATCGGAATAAAAACCTTTTGCATTCAATAAGGTCATGCCGCTTCCGAATTCATTAGAAAGCGCAACGCATACATCGTCAGGGTTTGCTGTTATTATCATTGCCGCTTTCGAACGGTCAAAACCTTCTACGATAAAGTCTACCGTTTTCAGCGCCGCCATGTATGCAACTATCGAGTAAAGCGGAAGTATCCAGCTGTTAAGCAAAAGTCCGCAAATAACATAAAGGATTATGTTATAAGTCATAACGAAAGTGCCGACCGTAACGCTCAAGCGCTTTGCAAATATAACGGCAAGAACCTCTATACCGTCCATCGCGCCACCGAACCGTATCGCCAGACCGCTTCCTGCGCCCGAAATAAGTCCGCCGAACAAAGCACAAAGAAGCAAATCGCTTTCGGCAAGGGGAGACGCCATACTTACGTCAACGGGAAGAACGTCGTTTATTAAAAATGCAAAGAGCGAGTACATCGCGACGGTATATATCGAATAAACCGTAAAATATTTGCCTTGCTTTTTATGCCCGTAGATGAACAGCGGGATATTAAGCAAAAGCAGGAACAATGACAGCGACATCCAATCGGGCGTTATCTGCGAAAGCAACATAGATGTACCCGAAATACCGCTGTCATAAAGATCAACAGGTAAAAGGAAAAAAGTTACACCGAAAGCGTTCACAAGACCTGCAATAGTAAGCAATATGAAGTTTTTTAATTGGAATTGTTTCATGCTTCGTTCAACCGTTCTGCGTAGTTACTTGCCAATTCGTCGCAACGCTCGTTGTATGCGTGTCCGTCATGTCCTTTCACCCATATAAACTCTACCTCATGAGTAGAGAGCAATGTATCAAGTGTTTTCCAAAGGTCATCGTTAAGGACTTGGGATTTATCCGCCTTGCGCCAACCTTTTTGTTTCCAAGAATCAAGCCAACCCTTGTTTATGGCATTAACAAGATATTGAGAATCGCTGTATAGGTTTACCTTGCAAGGCGTTTTAAGCGCTTTCAATCCCTCGATCGCGGCAGTAAGTTCCATGCGGTTGTTGGTTGTGTTTTTTTCGCCGCCGCAGAGTTCTTTTTCTTTGCCTTCGTATTCAAGTATCGCGCTCCAACCGCCGGCACCCGGATTGCCCTTACATGCGCCGTCGGTATATATATTTACGGTTTTCAATCGTTAACACCCTTTGTTTTTGTCATTCTTATGTCTTTGCCCATGAACTGAAGAACGTGAAATTCTCCGAGCAGTCGCGAAAACAACCTCTCTCCGTAGGTCTTTCTTATGTTTGCAAGAGTAAGGTTAGAGGAAATGATAGTCTTTTTGCCGTTCACTATGCGCATATCAATAAGACTTGTTATGGCAGAAACGCTGTATTGAGTAATGCACTCTGCACCGAGGTCGTCTATGATCAAAAGACTGCAACTTTCGTATTTTTTGCGCTCGGATATGTCCATTCGGTTGAATCTGACCGCATCGACCGTGTCAAAAATCTGTTGCGCCGATTCATAAAGCACACTCATGCCGCGCGATGCGATCGAATTGGCGATCGCCGCCGAAAGGTGGGTCTTGCCCAAACCCGTACCGCCAAGGAACAAAAGTCCTGCCGAATCGAATCGCGGGAAGTTTTCCGCGTATTTTTTGCAAACGTTCAAGACGACTTCCATTTGTTGCTTTTCGTTGCCCTCGGCATAGTATTCAAGCGAGAAATTATCGAACGTTTTGCTTATAAGTCCACCTGCAAGTGTGCTCTTCTGATAATTTTCGGAAGAGAGCATATTCTTTATGCATTGGCAAAGTTTCAAACCGCAATAACCGCCGTCGTTACAATCGGTGCATTCGAATTTAGGCACGTCGTAATCGGCATCATAGCCGGTCGCTTGTAGCAAACGGGCGCGTTCTTCGGTGAGAACTTCGGTTTCCGAACGTAAAACCTCGACGTTTTCGCCGCCGATTAAACGCATGGGAATTTCCTGAAGAATCGAATCAATCTCCTTGATTCTCGGTATTACCGAATGAAGTTCTTCGCGTCTTTTGTCGGCTTCGTCCATTGCGGATATTCTTTTTTGGTTTTTTATCCTTAATGCGTCGTTAAGTGTCATTTCTTATCCTCTAATATATCGCCAAATCCTCTGGAAAGTGCGGCTTCGATAAATTCGTCAACTTCGAAACTGCTTTCTGTTCCTGCCGGACGCGATGCATCTCCGTTTTTAACGTCTTCGACCGTTGCAAATCCGCTTTCGTGCCAACGGCGAAGTATTCCGTTCATATAGGTTGTAGATAATTTACCAGTAGTGTCAATAGTCTTTTCGTAAGCCAGTTCGACCATTTCAAAAGAAAACATCCATTCGCCGAACCAACAGTCAAACAACTTTTTTTCTTTGGAAGTAAGTTCGCGCTCACCCATACCGCAAAGACGGCGAAGTTTACCGATGTTGCTGTTTATCGCTTCGCGCCTTGCAAGATATGCTTCGAATTTATCGTAGGTATCAATACCGTCCTCGTAAAGTGCAACGGATTTTTTGAAAATATACTGCAAACTTCTTTTTTCGTTAGCACAGCAATCCTCTATTATTCCGCATATAACAGGCGCAGGTAGACGCACGAAGTCGTAAAGATAGAAAAGCGAACTGTAATCGTTTTTGGTGAGTTGTTTTTGCAAACCGTCACCTGCAACACGGCAAACAAGCGAAAAGTCGTTGTCGTTCTCGATGGCGTTCGAAAGTGTTTCGCTGTCATAATTGCGGTATGCGCTTGTGTCGGAAGCAACCTGCTTTTTCTTGCCGTCGCTTTCGGAAAACACACCTGCACCGCGCCAAAAAGCAACGGCGGCTTCGACCTGCGCGACGGTAAGACCTGTTTCACGCGCGGCGTCTGTTACAGTCGTTTCGGGCTCGGAAAAATAATATATAAGCGTTTTAAGTTCTTCGGCGGTTGCCGACTTTATTCGCGAAAGTATTTCTTTAGGCAACAGTATAAGACTGTCATTAGGTGTCTTTATAGCCATGTTTTTCTTTCCAAATCAACTTTTTATAATACTGATATCGGGCGATACCGAAAACGTCAAATGACTCCTCTCGGCAAGGTTGCCGACGATTTCTACCGTGTACGCGATATCTAATTTTCCGCCGTCCATCGTAAGCGAGTTAGTAAGACTCTTTGTGCGTATTCTCATGTGGATAGGGAGGAATCCCGTGTTACAGATACAAGTATGAGTCTTTCCGTCAGCAAACACCAAATGTGAATTTAAAGGACCGACACGGTTTACCGCAACGGTTTCGTCTTCGAAGGTGTCGATAGTCGTAGTGGTTTGGCTGTTATCTTCGGTATATTCTATTCGAAGTCCGGTTTTGGTTTTCTTCATCGTGCCCGAAACAGAAAAATCGTCTATCTCGGGGTGTTCTTCGCCGCGCCGCGTAAGGTCGGTACTGATTCGTTCCACGCGAACACGTATATCTATGGGAATTTTCATGTGATATCCTTTTTAATATGTTTCTATATCTATATGCACAGCATCGGATTTTATATCGCTTTTAAGGAAACGGTGGGCATTCTGTGCAAATAATCCACCGCCGCCGCTTGTGTAAAATTCAACTTTTCCGCCGTTGGCGTTAAGAAGACCTTTTTCTTCCAAAAGGCGTTTTAAATCAAAAGCCGCCTCTGCGCCCGAACTTATAAGCGTACTTTCGGGAAGATACTTTTTGATAATGTCTGCCAAAAGCGGATAGTGGGTGCAACCGAGAATCACCGCATCGGGATTCATTTCGGCTACGGGCGATAAGTATTCGGAAACGATTGCGTTGGTAGCAGTGTCATCTGTTTCGGGGTGCCAGTTTTCGACTAACGGAACGAACATAGGGCACGCGCACTGTATTATCTCGTCAACACCGTATTTTTTAAGTGCTTTTTCAAACGCTTTACTGTTTACCGTCGCGCTTGTGCCGAGAACGGCAACTTTTCCGTTGCCCGTCTTTGCTGTTTCCGAGGCTTTTTTCGCCGCCGCGTCAATAACCCCGACAACGGGAACGCCCGATACCGTTGCAACCTCGTTTAGACAGTTTGAACTTACCGTGCCACAGGCAACGAGTATCGCCTTTACGTTTTTCGAAAGCAAAAAGCGTGTATCCTGAAGCGCAAATTTTTTTATAACGTCGGGAGATTTAGTTCCGTAGGGAATACGCGCGCTGTCGCCGAAATATATGATATCTTCGTTAGGCAAAAGTCTAGTCAGTTCGGACAATGCGGTGAGTCCGCCTAAACCCGAATCGAAAACGCCTATCGGAAGCGAGTTTTCGGAATTAAAATTCATTCTTCGTACCCCTCGGCAAGTAAAAGAAGTTTTGTAATAAGTTCGCTGTAACCGATGCCGATACAGTCCATCATTTTGGGATACATGCTTATCGGCGTAAAACCGGGTATGGTGTTTATTTCGTTAAGCATAGCACCGTTTTCGGTTAAGAAAAAGTCAACTCTTGAAAGACCGCTGCAACCGAGCGCCTTGTAAACCGCTATCGCATAACCGCGTATTGTGTCGGAAGTTTTTTCGTCCAACGCCGCAGGTGTGATACATTCTGCGCGGTCGTCGATATATTTGGTTTCGTAATCGTAAAAGTCGCTGTTGGAAATTATTTCGCCGCAAACAGACGCAAACGGTTTGTTGTTTCCGCAAACCGCCACTTCGATCTCACGGCCGACGGTGTTGGGTTCGATAAGTAGTTTTTTGTCATGTTCGAAAGCAAGGGCAATACCTTTTTTAAGTTCCGTTATGTTATTTGCTTTTGTGATACCGACCGAACTACCTGCATTTGCGGGTTTTACAAAAACGGGGTATCCGTATTTTTCTTCGCTTTCGGCAATGATTTTGTCGGTGTCATCGGTCTTTACTGCCGAAATAAAGGGAACAACAGGTATTCCTGCGGCAGAACAGATCGTTTTTGTTGCGGCTTTATCCATAGAAACGGCAGAAGAATAAGTGTCACATCCTACGTAAGGGATACCTGCCAACTCCAAAAGTCCCTGCATAGTGCCGTCTTCGCCGTTTTTGCCGTGAAGAACGGGGAATGCAATATCAATGCGGATAATCTCAAAAGTGCCGCTTGTGCCGTTAAGCGCAATGATACCGTGATGTGCCTTGCAAGGCGAAATAACTGCGGGTATAAGAGACGCGCGTTTTTCGTGCCAAACAAAGTTGCGAAGGTCGTCTGTACCACCTTTAAATATCCACCACTTGCCGTCTTTTGTTATGCCGACAAGGAGTGCGTCATAAAGGTTTTTATCGAGATTATCGGCAACATTAGCCGCCGAAACGCAACTAACCTCGTATTCCGAGGATTCACCGCCGAATATTATTGCAACAGTTTTTTTCATTAACAAACGCCTCTTTCAAAGGTTATTATAAAAACAGCAGAGTATATACCGACCACATAAGCGGTATAGTGATTATACAAATCAAACTTGTGGACAAAACGATGTCCGCGGCAGTCTTGCTGTCGCCGCCGTGAGTTTCGGCAAGACTTTGTATCATCGTCGCGGCAGGGCAACAACCTAATATAAACGCCGCCGAACGGACTTCTTCTCCGACGGGAACGAGCGAGAATAATGCACCGATAATTATCGGGAAGATTATAAGTTTAGACGTTGCCGCAATATAGATGCGGTAATTTGTAAAAATACCGCCGAGTTTCTTGGTTGCAAGTCGCATACCGAGTATGGTCATGCATACAACTGTCGACATTCTGCCGAGCGTTTCGATATATTCCGCGCCCAAGTCGGGTAATTTGACCTTGAACGCAAAAAGCGAGAATGCGATCAAAAACGAAATGGTAGCAGGGTTTGCAAAAAGAGCCTTTGCGCTTATGTATTTTCGGTCGCCTGTCATCATAAGCAAACCGATAGTCCATGCAAGAATGTTCATCGACATCGAGAACGCCGACGCGTAAACCAAAACTTCGGGATTGTCGGGGATAAGGTATTCAAGCAGAGGTATACCCAAAAAACCGACGTTGCCGCAAGCGCCTGCTACGGCACAAATCTTCTGTGCGAGGTCGGTTTTCATCTTCTTGCGGAAGATAAATGTGTAAAGCGCGATAATAACTATCTGTCCGAGAAAGGTAAGTCCGAAAAATATACCCATGTCGCGCAAAAGGCGAGGGGTGCATTCCGCAACGCTTAACGAATATATCGAAAGCGCGGGTTGACAAACAAACAGCAAGAGTTTTGCAAATACCTTTATCGCATCTTCATTAAGTGCCTTGACCTTCACAAGAATATATCCCGGAACGCCATAGGCGATCATCATAAGAACCTTTAAAGCGGTTATACCAAACATGATTACTTCTTCGCCTTAACTATTTCGTCTATAACACCGTATGCAAGAGCATCTTCGGCAAACATCCAGTTGTCGCGTTCGGTGTCGTTGGCAATTTCTTCAACAGGCTTTCCGATGTTTTCGGAAAGAATACGGTTTATTCTGTCCTTGGTGCGTTTTGCGAAATTGGTCGCAATAATCACGTCGGACGCCTGACCGCCTGCCGTGCCGATTACCTGATGGAGCATAACTTCGCAGTTTTCCAAACCGTAGCGTTTGCCTTTTGTACCTGCGGCAAGTAAGAATGCGCCCATGCTGCAAGCAGAGCCTACACATACTGTGGAAACGTCGCATTTAATGCTTCTCATCGTGTCGTATATCGCAAAACCTGCCGAAACACTTCCGCCGGGGGAGTTGATATAAATAGTTATATCCTTTTCGGGGTCTTGCGCTTCCAAAAAGAGAAGTTGACCTACAATACTACAAGCAAGGTCATCTGTTATCTCGTTGAAAAGCAGAATTATTCTATCTTTCAGCAGACGCGAAAAAAGGTCGTAACCGTTGTGTCTGCCGCCTTCATTTTCAAAAAAAGTAGGGTTGGCTATCATGTTGTGCCTCCATTATGGTTAATCAATTAATTCTATCATATTTAAAACTGCTTTTCAATAGCAATTTATGCCGTCGTATGTAGAATACGTACGCAATATGTAGTAATATATAAGTAATATATATAAATTGACAAACATAAAAGAAAAGGTTATAATTATATGACATTAACGAAAGGCGGAGGTGAACCTCATTAAATATGGCAAATAAACCCTTGCTTTTATCTCCTGCGGGGAGCATGAACGCGCTTAAATCTGCCATTAACGCAGGTGCTGACGAGGTTTATCTCGGAGGATCGGATTTTAACGCCCGTATCAACGCTGCCAATTTCGACAGAAACGCGCTTATCAAAGCAGGAGAAATGTGCAGAAATGCAAACGTTTCGCTTAATATCACGCTCAATACTCTAATATATGACAAAGAGTTTAAGTCGGTGCTTGAATACGTTTCGTTCCTTGCGGATAAGGTTATGCCCGACTCGCTTATTATCCAAGACCTCGGTCTTGCGGTGACGTTAAGGCGCGAATTTCCGCATATTGCGCTTCACGCAAGTACGCAAATGCGCCTCCATTCCTATCTTGATGCCGAATATCTTAAATCAATGGGCTTTACCCGTGCGGTGTTGGCGCGTGAATTGCCGAAAGAAGATATTGCGTCTTTCGTAAAGACGGGGTTGGAAACCGAAATATTCGTTCACGGCGCGATATGCGTAAGCGAAAGCGGCGGCTGTTTGATGAGTTCGGTTATCGGCAATCGAAGCGGCAACAGGGGCGAATGTGCCCAACCCTGCCGTCTGCCGTATAGGAGTGAAAACAGATATCCCTTGTCGCTTAAAGATATGTGCTTGGCATCGCATATAAAGGAAATATCGGATATCGGGGTAACTGCGCTTAAAATAGAGGGCAGAATGAAAAGCCCCGAATACGTCGGCGCTGTAACATCGGTTTACCGCCGTTTGATTGATGAGAACCGAAATGCGACGGGCGAAGAAATAAAGTACCTCGCAAACATCTTCTCTCGCAGTGGTTTTACCGACGGTTATTTTGTTTCGAAGATAGATAAAAACATGTTCGGCATACGCCGTGAGGACGATAAAAAAACAACCGATAAAACCGTATATCGCCCGATTGTTGCCCAAAAACGCACCGAGAGGGAAAAGGCAGACGTTCCCCCGACGTGTATTATACCCGAACGGAACGAAGAAAAAACACTTCACCCAAGCAAACAAAAAGGTTTTGTGTTGCGTTTTCAAGGGAAACTCCCTTCCAAACAGTTTTTCGACAAATATGCACCGATTGCTTCAAGAATTGATGTTCCGCTTTGCGTTTGTGCAGATAAACGCTTGTCGGATTTTACCGATAAAGTGTCGGTTATAATACCGCGAACGATTTTTGTAAACGAACTCGAAACGGTAAAAAAACAACTTTCGGTCGCCAAAAATATCGGCATAAAAAATGCGACAATATCGTCGTTTAACCATATAACGCTCTGTGAGGGAATGTATCTGCATGGCGATTATGCGTTTAATGTTGTGAACAGGGAAACGGTTAATTTTCTTGAAAACCACTCGTTTTCCTCGGTAATGCTGTCCCCCGAAACCGACGGAAAGTTTGTACGTTTCAGTAAATGTGCGCTTGAATATATCGGATATGGCAGAACACCGCTTATGTATACGCGTACCTGCATAATCCAAAATATCGGCGGTTGTAAAAAGCAGAATAAGTGCTTTTCGACGCTTATAGACCGTACCGGCGCAAAGTTCCCCGTGATAAGCGAACATAACCATACAAACGTCATATATAATTCGTTACCTGCATACCGTCTTGACCGCAAGAGCGAACTCAAAAAATGCGGAGTAGGTTTGCTTACTTTGCTGTTCACCGATGAGTCGGAAAAGCAAATGGAAGAAGTCATAAACCTCGCACTTTCGGGCGAAAAACCGACGTTTGAATATACAAGAAGATAACAAAAAGGACTGTGAACACAGTCCTTTTTGTATTATAGGCTATATATCTTTCCGCCGAGTTTCCATTCTTTTTCTTGTGCGGGAACCAATACAATCCGTACATTTTTGCATAAATCATCAGCGGGGTTCCACTTTATGTAATCGCGGTATTTATAAAGATATTGACGAGCGCCAAACAAATCAAGCGAATTATTAGAAAACCACGATTTTGGGCACTGTACTTTATCAATCAAATATTCAAGGTCGTCTTCCATTTTTTCTTCGCTATGGAACGCGCATATCAAACCGTCCAAAAACGGCTTCATTGATGTTGCTATATTAAAATCAATTCCTAAAGGAACCGATACCGTTAAATCTAACCCGAACGCTTCGTTTTTGTTGCAATCAATGCCGCGATAGCGTATTATTTCTTTTTCGATGCTCTTTATCGACTTCCAATAATCAACGGGTTTTGAGCCTTTGAATTTGCAAAAATCAACGCTATCCCACTTTGCCAACAATTGATTTTTGCCGCAAACATCGTTGTCGTAATCAATCATCGAATACTCATAAATACAACTGTATTCGATGCCGTATTCAGATAAAATCGACTCGGTTTCATCGCTCTCTAACGAGGAAAAAGAAATACCGTTTTTCACCAAATTTTTAAAGTTGGATGTTCCCACGTTATAGAATAAAATGTTTTCAACATCGTAGAAAACATTAACCGTATCCGTAGAACCGTATCTGCCGAATAACAACTGATTATCATGCGATTTCAGTGTTTTAATCGCTTCTATTAAATCGTTGCGGAAAGATAATATGTTTTCCTTCCGTTCGCCTTTCAATAAATACAAATCGAAGGGGATACGAAATTTTGATAACGCAAGAATTTTATTGTTATCGATAATTATTTTATAATTTGTGTTATTCATAATACACCCTCACCAATGATAAAGTGATTCTTGGCATGGGAACTAATGTGTTCGGCTATCTGTTAGTTCTTCTCTTGCGGAAGAATCAACTTTATGCGCTTCGGCAGAATTTTTATACTGGGGTTTTTCATGGGATAAATATCGCCGTCGAGGTTAAGGTCGATTAGTTTTTCCGACACAAATTGCATGGTTTTGCATTGGGTATAAGAGCAAATATCTTTGAATTCGTCAATATGACGACCTTCGCGGAATTTGCCGACAAGCGAGAGCAATTTGAGTTTGGGAACCGTTTCTATGCGTATGAATTCGAGTACACCGTCGCTTATGTCGGAATAGGGTGATGCCTTGAATCCGCCGCCGTAATACTTTCCGTTTGCGGCAATGGCAAAAAGAAGCGGTCCGTCGCTGTCGCCGAACGGTTCACCGTCTACAAAGAGCGAAAAATAGTTCTTCGTATCGGTGAAAACGCATTTTACAAGCGAAATATTGTATGCCATGCTTCCGCTCACAAGCGGAAGTTTTTTAAAGTTCTCTTGACCGTTTGCAACGGCGGCATCAAACCCTGCGGAGATAATATTAAGGCTGACACGCTCATTGTTATCGTCGTCTGTCGCCAAGAGCAAATCTACGTCAATAATCTTGCCGTTTATAAGTCCGCGCAGACTGCGGAATTTTTCTGCAGGGACATCAAGACTTTTGATAAAATCGTTGCCCGAACCTACGGGAACTATCGCAATGGCGCAATTTTCGCTTCCCGAACGGTAAATGCCGTTTGCGACCTCGGCAAGTGTGCCGTCGCCGCCGCAGGAATAAATTTGTATAAAATCTTCGGGATATTCGCGGATAAATCTCTCGACCTCGGTTTCGGCAGAACCTTTGCACTCGGTTACAAAGATGTCGTATGCCTCCGAAATGCCGAGTTTTTCGATGATGATTTTAAGTTTTGCGGTTCTGTCTTTCGTTCCTGCCGCGGGATTAAGTATAAAAAGATGTCTTGTCATTTGTTTGCTCCGATAAAAGGGTTTCTGCCGATATCGGCAGGTTTGGGAACAGGGTCTGAAAGCGAAATTATATCTTCGATGCCTTTTGCGAACAAAAAGGCATTTTTTGTTTCGTCTTTGCGTTCAAGCGCGCGTACAGGCTTGTTGATAATATCAATTTCGCCTTTTTTCTTTATTTTTCGCAATATTTCGCGTCCGATTTCGTTTGCCGCAAGTACGGTAGTATACGTCGGCATATTGTGAACTTGTGTTTGCGTAATGCCGAAAACCATTGCGTTTATGCTTCGTCTTATACGTGCAGAGGTGTAATTTTTATCTGTACAGGTCATAACGATATCTTCAACGGTTGCACATTTGATTGATGCTTGAAGTATTTTTTTTACGAGGTCGTCGGGAGTGGAATAAGTATCGTTTTCATGACAAATACTTGTATTTATCCGACGTAAAGTGCCGATAAAGAAAGAATCAAGTTTTTTGTTATCTCTCGGGAAGGAAAGTCCGAGTTCTCTTGCGAACACCGATTTACTTTCCTCGGGCAATAATTCAAGCATTTTGTTTCCGTCAACAGACGCACGTATTTCGGACGAGGACATAAGCCCTTTTTCGCGTTTGATTATGAACGGAACTATTCTTTTTCCGCTTAACGCCGAAAGATATTCGAGCGAAAGTATGTTGTTAGGCTTTTTTATTGCGTCCGATGCGGCTTTGCCGAGCGTTTTTTCAACAAGTTCGGTAACTGCTTGGGGATAGGAAATGTTTTTATGTTTCTCGACAAAATCTTTTATTTTCTTTTGGAAATCGACACTTTCAATAAGTTCCTGTATTTCGAAAAGCAAACTTTTATCGTCTTCTGCGCCGAACGCAAGTGCGTCGACGCCTATCATATCGGCAATATGCACTCCTGCTTTTGCGAAATCTCTTGCGGAAGAACAGCACCAAGGAATCGGAAGTTCCAAAACGAGGTCGGCACCGTTATTAAGTGCAGCCTCGGCGCGAAGATATTTGTCTGCAACCGCGACAGAACCGCGTTGAACGATGTCGCCGCTCATGATACAGACTACTCCGTCGAATTCGTTTTTTAACTTTTCCATTTGGAATTTATGACCGAAATGGAAGGGGTTGTATTCACATATAACAGAAACGTATTTCTTTGTGTCCATTTGTCAAAAGTTCCTTGTAAAATACTTGCAATTCATTGATAAAGGTAGTATAATGAAAAAAATATTAATTGTCAAGTAAGGAGAAACTATGTATATTCTTGTTGTAAACGCAGGTAGTTCCTCGTTAAAGTATCAACTTTTTGATATGGATACGCAGGAGGTTGCCGCAAAAGGTCTTTGCGAACGTATCGGCATAGACGGTAAACTCACTCATACTTCCACAGGAAAGGAAAAAATTCAAAAGGATATTCCTATGCCTACCCACGCTCAGGCGGTTGCCGCTTTGGTAGAGTCGCTTACCGATAAGGAACACGGCTGTATCGAGGATATGTCCGCTATCTCTGCTGTCGGACACCGTATCGTGCATGGCGGTCCTTGGCTCATAAAGAGCGTTCGCGTTGACGAAAATGTTATCGCAGACCTCGAAAAATGCCGCGATCTCGCACCTCTCCATACCGTTCCCCACCTTTTGGGTATTCGCGGATGTATGGAAGTTATGCCCAATACCCCTCAGGTTTTGGTTATCGACACAGCGTTCCACCAGACCATGCCTCCCGAAGCATACACATACCCGATCAATTACGAAGTTGCTCAAAAGCATAATATCCGCCGTTACGGTTTCCACGGTACTTCCCACAGATACGTTTCGGGCAAGGCTATCGAATATCTCGGAAACCCCAATGCGAAGATCGTCACCTGCCACCTCGGCAACGGTTCTTCGATAAGTGCGGTTGATGCAGGCAAGTGTATCGACACATCTATGGGCTTCACTCCGCTTGAAGGTGTTATCATGGGTTCGCGCTGCGGCGCTATCGACCCTGCGGTTGTACCTTTCGTTATGGAAAAGGAAAATATCCCCGTAAGCGAAATGGGCAACTGGATGAACAAGCAATGCGGTTTCTTGGGTGTTTCGGGCGTTTCGAGCGACCTTCGCGAAATTACTGCGGCAATTGATTCGGGCAATAAACGCGCTGAACTTGCATATAACATTCTTGCATATCAGATAAAGAAATATATCGGTTCGTACACCGCTGCCATGAACGGTCTTGACTGTGTTGTATTCACCGCAGGTGTTGGCGAAAACGATGCTCGTTTACGCGCACTCGCTCTTGAAAATATGTCCTATTACGGCATCGAACTTGATAAAGAAAAGAACGCAACTCGCGGCGAAATCGAAATCAGCACAGCGGATTCCCGTGTTAAAGTGCTTGTAATCCCCACTAACGAAGAACTTGTTATTGCATCCGATACGATGCAGATAATCTCCGAATCCAAATAATGAGTTCCGAAAAAGAACAAAAGGTTTCGCACGAAGGTCATCGTCAACGTTGCAAAACGCGTGTGCTAACCGACGGATGCAAAAAGATGACCGACGTCGATTTGCTCGAAATGTTGCTGTTCTATGCCGTTCCGAGGATAGATACTCGAAAACAGGCAGAGGCGTTGATAAAACGGTTTGATTCGTTGCAGGGTGTTCTTAACGCCGAAAACGAAGAACTGACAAAACTTATCGGACTTAAAGAAAACGCAAAGGTGTTTTTTGGCTTACTGCGCGAGATGGTATCGCGTGTTGCGGTAAGTCAAAACGACATGAGTCTGCTCGAGGGCGATAATCTTAAAAAATATCTTATCGACCTTTATAAAGGTGCTTCAGCCGAAACGGTATATGCACTATATTTCGGCGCAGACGGCGGTTTTCTTGGAAAACAACTTGTCTTTCGCGGCGGTATAAGTTCGGCACGGTTTGCTTTGCGTACCGTAACCGAAGGTGTTATTCGTGTCGGCGGAAAATCGGTTGTATTGGCGCATAATCATCCGAGCGATATCCTTGTTCCTTCGGGTGACGATATTATTTCGACAAAACGTATCGCGGCGCATCTTGCCGCAAACGAAATAAATCTTATCGAGCATTATATTGTCGGTAAAGATGACTGTGTCGGAATATTTAACGTAGAATAAAAAGAAAAACAAGTTTCCCATTTTAATCGGGAAACTTGTTTTTTTATAATGAATTCAAAACATATTCTTCGGCAGAGCGAACACCGTCGATAGCGGCAGAGATTATTCCGCCTGCATATCCTGCGCCCTCTCCTAACGGATAAATGCCTTTTATGTTGCTTTGACGGTCGTCAAACCGCTTTATACGTATAGGCGAACTGGTTCGGCTCTCGACAGCGGTGATTATTGCGTTTTCGTCGTCAAATCCTTTGATTTTTCTGCCGAAATCCTTAAACGCCTCTCTGAAAGACTCGTTTATTTCATCATTGAATAAAACCGAAATATCGCACATCTTAACTCCGCGGGGATATGTTGGAGTTATTTCGGAAGATTTGGTTTTAATCCCGAGATAATCGCCGAGAAACATTGCGGGTGCGGTAAAATCGTTTCCGCCTAACTTATACGCCGCTCTTTCGAGTTTTTCTCGGTAATCGTAACCTGCAAAAAGTCCGTCGCCTTCTAAATCTTTAGGCAGTATCTCGCAAAGAATCGCGCTGTTGGCGTTCTTGCCGTCACGGGCGTGATAACTCATGCCGTTTGTAACAAGCCGTTCCTTTTCACTTGCAGCCGCAACAACGTGACCGCCCGGACACATACAAAAACTGTAAACCGTTCTTCCGTTTTTGCAATGCGTGAACAGTTTATATTCTGCAGGGGGAAGAAACCTCAGATCGCCGTTTTCGCCGTAT
The DNA here is from genome assembly GCA_045652625.1 of Eubacteriales bacterium. Classification (GTDB taxonomy): domain Bacteria; phylum Bacillota; class Clostridia; order Oscillospirales; family CAG-382; genus Coliplasma. The sequence goes on from JAZRUR010000017.1 coordinate 15,897, forward strand.
TGTGCAATATCAATGTTTTTCTGCAAGTGTTCGACACGAAATCCGACAGAAAAAGGTTTTTGTTCCAATTCTGCTCCGTTTTTGTAAAGCATTTCGGCAACATCTCTTGCCGATTGACCTGTCGCGAGAAAAAGCGTATCGGTTTCTATAATACCTTTATCGGTAACGACCGATTTGATTTGCCCGTTTTCGGTAACAATATCTGTCAAACGGGTTTCAAAGAGTATTTCGCCGCCAAGCGAGATGATTTCTTTACGTATGTTGGCGACAACGTTTCTTAAAAGGTCGGTACCGATATGCGGTTTTGCGATATAAAGCGTTTCTTTCGGTGCACCTGCGCGTACAAGTTCTTTAAGTACAAACTGACCGCGAAAACTTTTATCTTTGACCAGCGTGTTGAGTTTGCCGTCAGAGAAAGCACCTGCTCCGCCTTCGCCGTATTGGATATTTGAATTTTCGTTCAATTCGCCGCCGCCCAAAAACGTATCAACGTCTTTTTTGCGTTCTTCGCCCATTCGTCCGCGTTCGAGCACGATAGGTTTGAATCCCGAACGTGCAAGGCAGAGGGACACAAATATTCCCGCAGGACCAAACCCTGCTATAACAGGACGTTTTTGAGGTGTGCGGTCGGTGGTGGGAAAGACGTATTCTTCTTCGCGCGGGATAATGTTTCCGCCGCAACGAAGTGCGATTTTTTCTTCGTTTATTCCGTTTGTGAATAAATCAACGGTATAAACGAACTTTGCTTTGTTTCGTCGTGCATCGAGCGATTTTTTTCTTATTTCAAAATCAAAACCGCCAACCGGAAGTCCGATGATTTCGGCAATTTTCGTTTCTATCGAAAGAGCGTCCTCACGCGGAGAACGCTCAAGCGTAAATCTTATCATAATTATTACGATATATTATTTAAAATTCTTTTCAAGCCATGCTTTGTAGTCGTTGTAAAGTTTAACCGAGTCGGGATGTCCGCAATAAGCGATAGTGCCGGGCTTGTTAAACATACCTTGGTACTGATAGATAAGAATTTCATCAACATAAGGCGAAATGCTCTTTATCTGGCGCTCGATACGTTCCATATTTGCGGCATAGAGTGCGCTCTTATAAACGTCGCCTTCGAATTCAAATACTTCCATATCTGCCCAAAGTGCGCTTCTGCCGACTTTGTCGTGCGCTTTGCGAAGTTCTGCGAAGAAGGTGTTTGTTTCTTCGGGAACAGACTTGCGTACACCGACTTCGTCCTGATATGCGATGATATCGCAATCAAGGCGTTCAAGTTGACCTAAGAAGTTATCGTCGGCAATAACGTTTCTTGTTCCGTAAGGCGCAATGAGCATCAACTTAGAGGGGTCGATACTTCTGGCGAATGCTCTGTATTCGTTAACATACTTGATGAAGTCTTCGGTGTAGTAGGGAACCATGCCCAACTCGTCGGGCAGATACCAACCGTAGAATGCATCGCTCTTTCCGTAAAGGGCATAGAGTTCTTCCATTGCCTGGAAAGCGCGTTTTTGTACTTCGGGGTTTACCATGTTGTCGCGGGTTTGTGTCCAAGTGCCGTAGAAACCGCAAGACATGAAAACCTTCATTCCATTGCGTTCCGCTGCACGCATAAGTGCACCGATAGGGTCTTTCGAAGTCATATTTGCAAAAGGATAAATATCGGTTTTAAAATAACTTTCGCTGAATTCGGGGTAAACGATAGAAGAACACATCATAACGATGTATTTCATACCGAGCGAAGCCATTTCATCAATCTTCGCTTCCCATTGTTCGTCGGAGAACCAACGGCAGATAGGATTCCAATACTTACCCTCAGCTCTGTTGTGATGATGAAATTCAAACCATGTACCTGTAATAGGTTTAAGCATAATTACATTTCCTTCCTAACACTTAAGTTACTGTAATTTGAGAATAACATTTTAACGCACATTTTTCAATAGTTTTTGGAAAAAACACCTGCATGAATCAAAAAAACAAGCAGTTGCACATGTATTTTGCAACTGCTGTACGTTTTTATATAATCCCTTTGAGCGACAGTACGAATAGGACACAGGTGATGACAAGCAAAAATGCAACTATAAGCATACCGACCGGAACTTTTTTCTTGGCGTTGCTTTCGGATTGTGCAACATATCCCGTCTTTCTCAAAGCGGCGATCATAGGACGGTAAAGCAAAAAGGTGAACCCTGCGTTAAGACCTGCTTTAAGTAGGTTAAACGGCAAAAATGCAGGAATAAGCAATTCCGCAACCGCCTCGCGCGGATAACCCATATACATCGGTGTTACAAGGTAATTCCAAAGCAGCATGACTGCCGTCATTATAATACAGCCTGTCAAAAGTCCTGTCACTGCGCCCCAAAGGGTGCGTTTTTTCTTGTATATAATCGCGGCGGTACAGGCGAAAGAGCAGGTGGATATTATGTTCATTACCAGCCCGATAAACCCTGTTTCGCTTACGGTTACCATTTCGATAAGCGAAACGATCACCGATACCGTAAACGACATCATCGGTCCCCATATCAAACCGCCGAGAGTGACGATTACGTCTTTTGGGTCGTATTTCAAGAACAGCACGACGGGTACTCGTCCGATGACCATAACTATATAGGCGAGAGCGCAAAGCATTGCCGTCATTGTGAGTTTTTTGATATTGATTTTGCTTTTCGGCATAAAAATAACCTCCGAACTTATCTTCGGAGGCGTAAAATGCGCAAAAACGGTATAAACAACCGAAATGCATCTTCTTTCATCCAGACTTTACTGTTGGTTTCGGACTTGCACCGAATCATGCATTTGAGAAAAAACTCTCAAACACTCGCGGACTTTACCGCCAATCGGGAATTTCACCCTGCCCCGAAGATATATTGTAAGTTTATTATATGCAAAAATTCGTATGTGTCAATAGTTGATTTTGTCAAAAAAATATGATATACTGTGCGTTAATATACCAAGAATGTTGTATTTGGGGTTATTTGTATGAAAATTATTATTGTCGGATGCGGTAAGATTGGTACTTCAATACTTGAAAATCTTGTCGGAGAGGGAAACGATGTTGTTGCAATAGACAATTCGCCCTCGGTCATCGACGAAATAGGCAATGTATACGACGTAATGTGCGTATGCGGAAACGGTGCGGATACCGAAACGCTTACAGAAGCAGGTGTTTCCAAAGCGGACCTTTTTGTTGCGGTTACAAATTCGGACGAACTTAATATGCTTTCTTGTTTTGTTGCGGAAAAAATGGGCGCAAAGCATACTATCGCACGAGTAAGAAACCCTGAATATAATGATAAAAACCTCGATTTTATGAGCAAACAGTTAAACCTTACCGTTGCCGTAAATCCCGAATGGATGGCGGCGAAGGAATTGTTTAATATACTTAAATTACCTGCGGCGGTAAATATCGAAAACTTTTCGGGCGGTAATCTTGAAATGGTTGAGATACGTCTGAAACAGAACTCTATTCTTGACGGATTAAGTCTTATTGAACTTCGACGTCAGTATAAAGCGCAATATCTTGTTTGTGCTGTTCAGCGCGGTGATAAAGTATATATTCCCGACGGTAATTTCGTACTTAAGAGCGGAGATAAAATCGGTATATCCGCATCGAGTTCGGAAATACAAAAACTGTTAAAGATGCTCTCCCTTGTTCAAAAATCCGCAAGAAGCGTAATGATACTCGGTGCGAGTCGAATAACCTATTATCTTGCCAAACGCCTTATCAACAGCGGAAATAAGGTCATTATAATTGATAAGGACGAGCGTGTTTGCAAAGCCTTTGCCGATGAACTTCCCGATGCTGTTGTTATATGCGGCGACGGAACAGAGCAGGAGTTGCTGCTTGAGGAGGGATTAGGCTCTACCGATGCATTTGTTGCGCTTACGGGTATGGATGAACTTAATATCCTTATTTCGATTTTTGCATCTTCCCAGAACGTACCGAAGGTTATTTCTAAAGTAAACCGTAACGAACTTGCATCTTTGGCGGACAAACTTGGTCTTGACTGTATAATTTCTCCCAAAAATATCGTTTCTAACGTACTTGCGCGTTATGCGAGAGCGATAAAGAATTCTCAAGGCGCAAACAGTATTGAAACACTCTATAAACTTATGGGCGGAAGTGTTGAGGCGCTTGAGTTTAACGTAAGTAAGGATTTCAAAGGACTAAGGATACCGCTTAAAGACCTGTCCTTGAAGCCGAATATACTTATTGCCGGTATAATTCGCGGCAGAAAATCATTGATTCCCGGCGGTAACGACGAAATTCTTCCGGGTGACAGAGTAGTAGCGATTGTGTCAGGTCAGCAATTTATCGACCTTGACGATATTCTTCAATAAAAAGGCGGTCGTAACAAATGAACCGAAAAATGGTGTTTTATATGTTCGGCCGTATCGTGCAGATAGTGGCATTGCTGTTGCTTCTGCCTGCGGTAGTCGCGGTTATATACGGCGAATACCCTCAGTTATGGTCGTTCCTTGCCGTTTCCTCAGTAGCGTTGGTGCTGGGAACTGTTGTTTCTTGGTTATCCAAAACGGCAAATAAAGTTATATATGCAAAAGAAGGTTTTGCGATAGTTTCGTTAGCCTGGATATGCATGTCTGTTGTAGGCGCGTTGCCGTTTGTTATAAGCGGAGAGATAAATTCGTACGTTGACGCACTTTTCGAAACCGTAAGCGGATTTACAACAACGGGCGCATCAATATTGCGTGATGTCGAGGCGATGAGTTACAGTATGCTGTTTTGGCGCAGTTTTACCCATTGGGTAGGCGGTATGGGCGTACTTGTATTCGTTATGGCGATCGTATCGAACATGACAGACCGTTCTATTCATATCATGCGTGCCGAAATGCCCGGTCCTGTTGTCGGTAAACTTGTGCCGCGCGGACGCGATACGGCAAAAATACTTTATCTTATTTATGTCGTCATGACGGTTGTGCAGATAATACTGCTGTGGTTGGGCGATATGGATCTGTTCGCGAGTATAGTACACACCTTCGGTACGGCAGGTACGGGCGGATTTGGGATAATGTCCGACAGTATAGGCGGATACAGTAATTATTCGCAAATCGTTATCGGCGTGTTCATGTTGTTGTTCGGTATAAACTTCAACCTCTATTTTCTGCTCATAATAGGAAGAGTTAAGAGCGTATTAAAAAGCACCGAACTTTGGACTTATTTGGGAATTTTCGCACTTGCAGTCAGCGTGATAACCGTCAATATATTGTCGTTGTACGGCACGTTTGGCGAATCGTTAAGAAACGCTTTTTTCCAGACCTCGTCTGTAATGACGACTACGGGTTTTTCGACCGTCAATTTTGACCTTTGGCCCTCGTTGTCAAAAGGCGTACTAATACTTTTAATGTGTATCGGCAGTTGCGCAGGTTCAACTGCAGGCGGTTTGAAGATATCGCGTGTGGTTATTATATTCAAGTTGATTCTCGGCGAGATAAGACGAATGTTGCACCCCCGTGCAGTGACTTCTGTTAAGTTCGAAGGAAAAGCCGTTGATAAGCAGACATTAAGCAGTGTGACCATATATTTTGCGATATATATATTGTGCATTATTTCTGCATTCTTGCTTATATGCCATGAACCGTTTGGGTTTGAAAGCAATTTTACCGCTGTAATCGCAACATTTAACAACATCGGCCCCGGTTTAGGCGTGGTTGGCCCGATGGGCGGATTTGCTGATTATTCGGACTTTTCAAAGATAGTATTTTCGTTTGCAATGTTGCTCGGACGACTTGAAGTTTTCCCGCTTATAATCGCCCTGTCGCCCACCACATGGAAAAAGAGCAGATGATTATATATTACAATAATAAAACTGCCACAGGAATCCCTGTGGCAGTTTTCTCGTTTTGGTTAATTAGTTGTTGTAACTTTCTATGCACTTATCAATAGCGGTTTGAATAGCGCTGGCGTTGGCTTCATATTCCGAAGCAACACCGGTGCTGTTCTTTTTCATAAGATTGGTGATCATAGAACTTACACCGCCGAAGTCGTAAATAATACCGAGGTCGTATACAACGTTGTCGAACACGAGGTCAAGCATTTCGCCCGATTCGTCATCACGGAGGTCGCGGTATTTAAGGGTGGTTTCGTAGTATGCAGGAGTGATATACTTCATACCGCCGAATGCCATTGCTTCAATCATGAAAGCGGAGAATTCTGCTTCATCTTCAGAAAGCGAAGCGGGAATAACTATGCCGTATGCGTATTTTGCGGAAGCGTAGGTGTAGTATTCGTCCTGATCTTCAGACAAGAGAGGAAGCGGAACTATACCGAATTCATCTGCATCGTCATACTGACGGAGTTTCTTAATAGCAGAGAACGCGCTTGTTCTGAAAAGTGCACGGTTCTGACCGAAGATATCAAGAGAGATGACCCATTTTTGAGCCTCGTCATTAATGGTATCACAATGGAATACCCACTCATCGGTAAGTTGGAGATCTTCAAGAATCTTTTGAATAGCGGTAGTAGACGCGGTATCGGTCATGGAAACTACGGGAATATCGTCGCTATCCTTTTGGATATAATTCTTACCGCCTGCGATAAAGAACGCCGAAACGTCATTATGAGAGGAGGAAAGACCCCAAGTGTCGGTGTAGGACATACCGGGAGTACCGTCGGTATCGGCAGTAACTTCACGGCTCATTTCGACCATCTTATCGAATGTCCAGGTTTTGTCCTTGACCATTTGGTAAAGGTCGGTGTCGGGGAAGTACTTCTTAAGCATTTCCTTGTTAAAGGTAATAGCGGTAGAAGTTATCTTGGGCATGATCGAAATATCACCGGTGGTGAAGAAGAGTTTGTTGCCGATAGAAAGAGATTCGGTAGCGTGTTGATCCCACCAAGGTTGGTCGAAGTGGAGATAGTCGGTGAATTCGTTAAGGTCGTATAAGTAGTCGTCCTGTGCAAGAGTGGCTGCTTTCCACATAAAGGGAAGCGCTGCGTCATATTGCTTGAGGTTAGAGGAAACGTCTTGCTTAAGTGCTTCCGCAACGTCAGCAACAGGTTCGCCTACGATAGTAACGCCGTACTTATTAAGAATTTCGTTGTTACGTCTGATAACCGCATCGTTAAGCGATGCATCGGTAGTGGAGTAGAGGTTGGGTTCTACATCTTCACAGCAGTAGGTAGTCTGTTGTTCATTGGAGTAAATGGCGACATGGAATTCTTTGAAATCATCGCCTTCCCATCTGAATTCGGGCATATCAACATAGTCTTCGAGATTTTCGCCTTTGTTTGTGGTGGCATCGGAAGACGTACCGCTGCTTTCGTCATCGGACTTGTCGCAGGAAGCAAGCATCGTCATCGAAACGAGCATCAGCAGACAAAGCAACATAGAAATAATCTTCTTAGTTTGCATTTGCGATTTCTCCTTTTTAATATAATAATCATACGGTATTTTATCATATAAACTTTTCTTTGTCAAGGAGATTGAATTGCGAAAAAAGAAAGCAGGTTGTGATGCGTTCACAACCTGCTTGAAATCGTATGGGTTTATTTTGCCATAACTCTGACAACGCCCTGAATAGCCGAAATATCGGAAATAACAGAATCTGTGATGTTGTCGTTGGTATCGAATATCGAAACAGCGTTATTGCCCTTTGCCTGTGAGAGGAGAGACTCGATATTGATGTTGTCACTTGCCAAAACGCCCGAGATTTGGGTAATGGTGTTGGGGATATTTTCGTGGAGGACCACAACACGGTTGCTTTCGGTACGTGCAAGTTGAATTTCGGGATAGTTTACGCTGTTGCGGATATTGCCGTTTTCGATATAGTCGATAAGTTGTTCGGACGCCATAACAGCGCAGTTATCCTCGGATTCGGGAGTAGATGCGCCGAGGTGGGGGATACATACAACGTTAGGCACACCCAAAAGTTCTTCGCAGGGGAAGTCGGTTACGTAAGACGCAACCTTGCCGCTTTCGAGCGCTTCGATGAGGTCGGGAATGTTCGCAAGGTCGCCTCTGGAAAGGTTGATGATGCGAACACCGTCTTTCATTTTTGCGATATTTTCTTTGTTTATAATGCCCTTTGTCGAGGGAAGAGAGGGAATATGATAACTGATATAATCGGATTCGGCATAAATTGCATCGTAATCGTCGGCGTTACGAACGGCACGGGAGATAGACCAAGCGTTTTTAACGGTAATATAGGGGTCGCAACCGACAACGTTCATGCTAAGAGCAGTTGCGGTGTTTGCAACCATACCGCCGATAGCGCCAAGACCGATAACACCCAAGGTTTTGCCCTTGATTTCGGGTCCTACAAATTTGCTTTTGCCTTTTTCTACCTGTTTGCCGACGTCGGGAGTGCCTTTGAGCGTGAGCGCCCAGTTGATACCGCCTACGATATCGCGCGAAGCAAGAAGAAGTGCGGCGATAGCAAGTTCCTTAACACCGTTAGCGTTTGCGCCGGGAGTGTTGAAAACAACGATGCCGTTTTCGCTGCAACGGTCGATAGGAATGTTATTTACACCTGCACCTGCACGTGCGATAGCAAGAAGTTCGGGTCCGAACGGTTCTTCGTGCAAAGCGGCACTGCGAACGAGTATGCCTTGAGGGTTTTCGGCACTTTCCGAAACGTTGTATTTGTTATTGTCAAATACATCAAGACCGATTTGACTGATTTTATTATAAAGTTTAATATTAGTCATTAGGCGTTCTCCTTTTCATAGTTGCGCATAAATTCGACAAGTTTTTCAACACCTTCAACAGGCATAGCATTGTATATGGAAGCGCGCATGCCGCCGACAGAACGGTGTCCTTTGAGGTTTACAAAACCTGCCTTGGATGCTGCGGAACAGAAATCCTTATCCTTGTCTGCATCGCCGGTAACGAAGCAAACGTTCATGAGCGAACGAACTTCTTTATCTGCAGTTGCCTTAAAGAGTTTAGATGTTTCGAGATAATCGTAAAGAAGGTTTGCCTTCATAACGTTGATCTTTTCGCGTTCTTCAAGTCCGCCTGTTTCCAAAAGCCACTTGAACACAAGACCTGCAACGTAGATAGAATAGCAGGGAGGAGTGTTGTACATAGAGCCGTTATCTGCCTGAACTTTGTAGTCGAGCATTACGGGAGTGCCTTCACGTGCGTTGCCCAAAAGGTCTTCGCGAACGATAACAACGGTAAGACCGGAGGGACCCATGTTCTTCTGCGCACCTGCGTAGATAAGACCGAACTTAGAAACGTCAACAGGGCGAGAAAGTATACCCGAAGACATATCTGCTACCAAGGGGATATCACCGGTTTCGGGAATGTAGTTGTAGCAAGTACCGAAAATGGTGTTGTTGTAGCAGATGTGAACGTAGTCTGCATCGGGAGAGAATTTATCAACAACGGGAACGTAAGCAAAGTTTCTGTCCTTGGAAGATGCAATCACGTTAACTTCGCCGAACTTAGCAGCCTCTTCGGCAGCCTTTTTGGAAAACATACCCGAAACTATGTAATCTGCCTTGCGGTTCTTGTTCATAAGGTTAAGCGGAACAGCGGCAAATTGTTGAGTAGCACCGCCCTGAAGGAAAAGAACCTTGTAGTTGTCGGGAATATTCATCAATTTACGAAGGTCGCTTTCTGCTGCATCGATGATAGCCTGATATACGGGAGAGCGGTGGCTCATTTCCATAACAGACATGCCGCTTCCGTTATAATTCATCATTTCGGAAGCCGCTTTTTCGAGTACCGATTCGGGAAGCATCGAAGGACCTGCGGAAAAATTGTAAACGCGTTGCATATAATTAATCTCCTTTATATAAAAGAAAAATATTTTTTTACACCAAAAAACATTCTACCTCATTATCGTATTAAAGTCAATAGATTTTCACAAGTTTGGACATAATTTCCTTTTGATGTTGACATACTTTCAATTATTTGTTAAAATTAATAAAATTTCAAAAATAATGTTTGTATTTTCACTGAATATAGAAACGAAAGGTAACTGTTATGAAGAAAAAACTCGGATTTGGTATAATCGGATGCGGTATAATTTCCGATTTTCACGCTAACGCTATCCACGAATGCGCGGATGAAGCCGAATTAGTCGGTGTTTGTGACGTAGTTTACGATGCTGCCGAAAAATTCGCTCACCGTCATGAAACTAATGTGTTTAAGAGTGAAGCTGAACTTCTCGCCTGTGATGACATAGATGTTGTTTGTATATGTACCCCCAGCGGTTACCACCATTCCTCGGTTATCGCAGCCGCTCGTGCAGGTAAGAATATAGTTTGCGAAAAACCTCTTGCTATCAACAAGGAACAACTTGATGCGGTTGAAGCAGAATGTAAGGCTGCAGGTGTAACGGTTTCGGTTATTTCTCAAAACCGTTATGCAAGAAGTATAAAACGCGTAAAACGTGCGATTGACGAAGGTTTGCTCGGTAAAATCGTTTGCGCCGATATTTACATGAAGTATTATCGTTCGCAGGAATATTACGACAGCGGTTCTTGGAGAGGTACGAAGAGAATCGACGGCGGCGGCGCGTTGATGAATCAGGGTATCCACGGCGTTGACCTGCTTCTCTATCTTGCAGGAGATATCAAGAGTGTTCATGCAATATCCAAAACGCTTGTACGTAAGATAGAAGTTGAAGATACGTTGTCTGCTATTGTTGAATTTGAAAGTGGTGCAACGGGCGTTATTCAGGCGACTACTTCTGTTTATCCCGGCTATCCCCGCAGATTGGATATCAACGGTGAAAACGGCTCTATCGTGCTTGATGAAACCTCTATCGTTCGTTGGGATATCTGCAACAGCGCAGGACACGACGACGTAATACTTATGCCGTCCTTTACTCACGGCGCGGCAACACCGACCGCGATATCCAACGACGGCCACGTTCTTCAGATAGCCGATACCATTAAATGTATCCGTGAGGGCAAAGCGCCCCTTTCGGGACTTGCCGACGGCAGACGCGCTGTTGACGTTATCCTTGCGATATACAAATCGGCGGAAGAAGGCAAGACCATTTATCTTTAATTCTAACAACTTAAAATAAGAACAAAAAAACAAGTTTCCTGATAAAAAGGGAAACTTGTTTTCTTTTTACGGTGAGTTATTTAACAATATATGTTCCAAGCACGACACGTTTAACAAGTACGTAGTCTGCAGCGTCAACGTCGCCGTCTTTGTCGATGTCTGCAACAACGTTCTGTTTTTCGTTAAGCGTGTAGTTCTTTAAAACAGCACGTTTGACGAGTATATAGTCGGCAACGTCAATGTCACCGTCTGCGTCGATATCGCCGAGTTCGGGCTCTGTGGCGTTGTCGTTTTCGTCGTTTTCGTCGTTGCCGTCTCCGTCGTTGTCATCATCGGACGAAGTGTCATCGCTCGAAGTATCGTCGGACGAAGTATCGTCACTCGAAGTATCGTCACTCGAAGTATCGTCACTCGAAGTATCGTCACTCGAAGTATCGTCACTCGAAGTATCGTCACTCGAAGTATCGTTACTCGAAGTGTCATCGCTCGAAGTGTCATCGCTCGAAGTGTCATCGGACGAAGTATCATCGGACGAAGTATCATCGGACGAAGTATCATCGGACGAAGTATCATCGGACGAAGTATCGTTGCTCGAAGTATCGTCGCTTGAAGTGTCGTCACTCGAAGTGTCATCGCTCGAAGTGTCATCGCTCGAAGTATCGTCGGACGAAGTGTCGTCGCTCGAAGTATCATCACTCGAAGTATCGTCGCTCGAAGTGTCATCGCTCGAAGTATCGTCGTTGGAAGTATCGTCGGACGAAGTGTCGTCGGACGAAGTGTCGTCGCTCGAAGTGTCATCGGACGAAGTATCGTCGTTCGAAGTATCGTCGGACGAAGTATCGTCACTTGAGGTATCATCGCTCGAAGTATCATCACTCGAAGTATCATCGCTCGAAGTGTCGTCATCGGGAACAAAATTCGGGTCGGCATGAACTTTGATTTCGTTGAGGAACGTCCAAATGCCCTGTGTTTCCACAACAATTTTCACATACCGAGCAGAGACGTTATCGGTGCTGATAGTTGCCCAATCGGGAGAGTTGCCTTTAGGAATAGCGAGTTGACCGACTTCTGTATAGGCGTTTCCGTCTTCGGAAACGAAAAGCGTGATGCTCTTGGCGGGAAGAATGCCGTTGGCGTTACTGTTCCAAACGTGAACTCTTACATCGGTAATACCGTCAATAACTTCTTCGAGGTCAACAATAATCGTGCCGATACCGTTAGGAGCGGTGTTCTTGTCAGCGGTAGCGTCTTTGTGGTAGTAGAGCGCGAACCAAGTCGAGTCGAACGCACCTTTTGTATTGACCTGACCGTCGGTGAGGTTAGCGGAGTAAGAAGGATTTACAGGAGAAACTTTGCCGCCTTCGTAATCCTTGCCCAATGCCACGTTGTCACCCTTAACGGTTACTTTAACGGGTTGTGTATAAACTACGTATTTTCTGCCGGTGGAGGTAGATGCCTCGTAACCGAATATTACCTTTGCAACACCCGATTTATTACCTACAAGTTTGCCGTTGACGATTGATGCATATTCTTCGCCTTCAACAACGCTTATTATTAAATTTTCGAGCGGAATTACATTTTTCGCTCCGCCGTAGGTGACCGAATATACGTCGCCGCCTGTATACGATTCGCCGGGATAAAGCGTGATTTCGTCGGATTCAAGATATTTCGACATGTTGGTTGCCCATTGCATATCGTCTGTGGTAACACCGTCGCAACCCGAGAAGAAACCCGAATCGTTGTCGCTGTAGACATATGTCCAAGGCCAAACGGTCATACCTCTGTCGGTAGCGTAGGTGGTGAAATAATTGCCGTCGGAATCTACAACCCATTTTGCAGGGTTAATGGTACTGTTTATCGCTTGAGCAGTCGAAAGATAGGAGTAAAGAGCGGAGAGCGCCTTTTCGGGAGTAGTAGCATCGGTGATTCCTGAGAGGAGAAGACCCGTGGACATACCGAGGCTGTTTGATTGCATTTGAGTAAGGAAACTGCTGTTAAAGGAAATAACGTCCACGAGATATTCCATACCGTAGTCTTTTAAAAGTTTTGCGGTTGCAGGAACGTTTGCGGCGTTTTCGCCTTTGAATTCTACGAATATCTTGCAGTCTTTATCCTTGAAATACTCGCAAACTTCTTTAAGCGTTGGAACTTCTTCATTCGTTGCCTTGCCGTCAAGACCGAGAAGTTTATATGACTTTATTTGCGCAAGAGTCATATCGCTTACTTTTGCAGAACCGGTGTAGGTTGTAGTACGAGTTATCGTACCGTCATGCATAATAACTATCTGATTGTCGCTGGTTATTTCAACGTCAAGTTCAAATACGTCCGCGCCGTTTTCATAAGCCTCAATAAAGCCCGAAAGCGAGTTTTCGGGGGCTTGTGTGGGGTTTCCTCTGTGACCTATCATTATAGGCGTACGGGTCATGGAGTTAGCAACAAGGTGCTTGTTTACGGCGTGGGCAAATTCACTTGCGCTGTTGGTAATAACTCCGTTTGCACCCGAAGTGGCGGCGGTGATAGCCTCTGTTACAAATTGATCCGAACCGACATCGCTGTTAGTGGAAACCCAAACCGCAACCGCGTATTCCTGAATTTCGGAAACAAGTTCTTTGGTTGCATAATCTACGTTGATAACACAGAACGTGGCGGGTGCGGAACGTACCGCAACACGTATTTCGTGTTCAGACGCGTAATCGGCAGGAGTGATAATAAGTCCCGTGCGGACTGTGTTCTTGCTCGAACGTATGCTTTTTAGATAATCGGGGTCGGTTGCAAGTACCGTGACGTCTTTGAAGTTGGTCGAATTCATTGCATTCACGATATTATTGACGTCGGAAGTGCCGTTTACGTAAAGATTGGGGAGTATCTGCTTTTCTCTGCATTTTTCGAAAAATGCCGCGAGGTCGCTTATTTGGTCAGCGTTAATATATATGCTGCCGGGAGCGTTTGCCGATTCAAGAACCGAAACGTCGGAGATTCTTTGAACGTTAGCAATAGGGTTAATCGTATCAAGTGCTTCGTGGCGGTTGTTTACAAGAGAAAACTCTTTTACAATCTGAGTTGCCTGAATAGTGATTTTTACACTTGAAATTGCAAGAGTAGCGCCGTTAACGTTAAAACCGAGATGACCTTTGGTAAGGGTATTTTTTGTCTTTGCGGATATGGCAGAAGCATCGGCGAACATCACCTGTTCTCCGTCGATGTAATGGCCGATACCTTCGTTTGCTTTTACGGTAAAGTCGCGGAAAGTGTCGGTAAGAGCAGAGTATTCGCCCGCCGCGGTGTACATTACGTTCCAACCGCCCGAAAAGCATTCGGCAAATTCAAGTCCGTTGGTCGCCGTTGTATTATTACGGATTGCGAATTGGTAATAATTGTATGAACCTGTGCGGTTGTTGCTACGGTACATGAGCGAGAACCAGCGTGTGTCTTCGTTGACAGATACGATTTTTGCGTTTGCGTTAAAACTGTAATTGCCGAAATCGCTTAACCAAGAGGGAAGATATGCGCTTGCGGTATCTCTGGTGCTCATTGCGATATTAAGGTTTCCGCCCGACATAGAATAAACGGCGCTTGAAGTCGGGAACGTCCAACCTTCTGTTTTAAGCGCGTCTATACTTGCGAATTTAGACAGATCTGCTTCGTAAAGTACATATTCCGTTTCGTTTGTGTTTTTTGCAACAACATAAATCGTTTTACTTTTACTTCCGCTTGTGGCGGTGAGTTTGGTTACGCCTTTTTCAGAGGGAGTAATTGAGGTGATCGTGCTGTTGGAAGAATTCTTCCAGGTGACGCTTGTTGTTGCCGAAGTATCGCCGTCGAAAACAACCGAGTAATTCGAAAGATTTATGGTTGTGCCGACGTTTGCCGTGATAGCGGGGGAAGCGTTGTTGATCACGGTGGCTGCCGCAACGTTAGGCACTAAAAAAACGGTGAACAACGAAAGCAACAATGCCGTAGTCAGGATAACGCTCAATGGCTTTTTCATGTTTATCTCCTCATGTATATTGTTTTTGATTATTTTATTAATCGCATGAATAGATTAATATTATACCAACTGTTATTCGTTCGTCAATGACTTATATAAAAATCAATGCTCAAAAAACAACAGAGAAAGCATATTAAATACGCTTTCTCCATAGTTACTGTAAGTGGATTTGATTAATATGCTTTTGCCCAAACTACGTTATGGACAGCGTCTTTGCCGCAGCAAACGCACTTTTTGCCTTCTACCGAAACTTCATCGTAGATGCAACGCGAACCTACGCCGGTTTGTGCCTTGACTTCGTCTTCGCATTCCTCGCATCCGCACCAAGGCGCAAATACAAAACCGTCGCCCTTTTCGTCAAGTGCGGTTTTGATTTCGTCCAAAGTGTCGCACGTATAAGTATGGGTTGCGCGGTTGTTGAGTGCTTTGTTGAACATATCGTCACGTGCGGTAACAAGTGCCTGTTTTACGGTTTCGCCGATGTTTTCAAGCGAAACAACAGTCTTTTCGCCGCTAACGCGCGAAACAATTACGCAGTTACCTGCTTCGATATCTCTCGGGCCGAGTTCGATACGAACGGGAACGCCCTTCATTTCATATTCCGAGAACTTCCAACCTGCGCTCATGTCGCTGTCGTCCAACTTCACGCGGATACCTGCTTTTAAGAGTTCTTCTTTAAGCGCGTTGCAACGGTCGAGAACGCCGTCTTTGTGCTGAGCGATAGGAATAATAACCGCCTGAATAGGAGCAACGTCGGGAGGCAATACCAAACCTCTGTTATCGCCGTGAGTCATGATTATCGCACCGATAAGACGGGTGGTAACGCCCCAAGAAGTTTGGAACGGATGTACTTTTTTGTTTTCTTTGTTAGTATAAGTAATATCAAACGCCTTTGCAAAACCGTCGCCGAAATAGTGGCTGGTACCTGCCTGAAGTGCTTTGCCGTCGTGCATGAGCGCTTCGATAGCGTAGGTGGCTTCCGCACCTGCGAACTTGTCACTTTCGGTCTTTCTGCCCTTGATAACAGGCATAGCGAGAGATTTTTCGCAGAAATCTGCGTAAATATCAAGCATTTGTTTGGTTTCGATAATCGCTTCTTCTGCGGTCGCGTGGATAGTATGGCCTTCCTGCCACAAGAATTCACGTGTGCGGAGGAAAGGACGTGTGGTTTTTTCCCATCTTACAACGCTTACCCATTGGTTGTAAAGTTTGGGAAGGTCGCGGTAGGAATGTATAATATTCGAATAATGCTCACAGAAAAGTGTTTCGCTCGTAGGACGTACGCAAAGTCTGTCCTCAAGAGGTTCGCTGCCGCCCATTGTAACCCAAGCAACTTCGGGCGCAAATCCTTCTACGTGGTCCTTTTCCTTTTGGAGAAGGCTTTCGGGAATAAACATCGGCATACATACGTTTTCATGCCCTGTTTCCTTAAACTTGGTGTCAAGTATACGTTGGATATTTTCCCAAACCGCATAGGCGTAAGGACGGATAACAAGGCAACCCTTAACCGAAGTGTATTCGATAAGTTCTGCCTTTTTAACTATATCGGTGTACCATTGAGCAAAATCCTCCTCCATAGGAGTGATTTCTTCAACAAATTTTTTCTCTGCCATGAATAATTATCCTTTCGGTGGAAAAATCTTTTGGTTTTTTAAAACTGTTTTCTTATAACTCTTGCATTATTCTGAAAAATAGTTATAATAGACATAATATATATTAAAATAATATAATTTTGTTTGAGTATAACAGATTGGCATTAAATTGTCAATCAGCAAAACCATATTTATGGAGGAATTATGAAAAAAACATTACGTATAGTTGCATTGCTTTTGGCGGTGCTTATGACGATAACCTCCTTTGCGGCGATTGCGCTTGCAGAAGGAGAGGAAACCGAGACCTCGAGTGCGACCTCGAACGAGGGTTCTTCCGAGAACTCTACCGAAAGTTCTACCGAAAGTTCGGGAGATGAAAGTTCGGGCGACGAAAGTTCAGGCGATGAAAGTTCAGGTGATGAGAGTTCGGGCGACGAAAGTTCGGGCACCGAACCCCCCGCTGTTACCGCGAATATCGTTATCAACGGCGTTCCTGCCGATGCAATCAACGTCTATTTCAACGACGTAGCGGTTTCGGGTACATATTCGGGTGATGCAGGTGCTATTGCCATCCGTGTCGAAGCAAAAGACGGCTACGAGATAACCTCTGCCGAATACAAGATTCCCTACCTCGGCGCAGTTAAACTCACCGAAGAAAACGGCAAGTATTCTGTAACCACTTACGAGTTTTCCGAGGGTGCATCTTTCACCCTTACTGTAAATGCGCAGATTGTTCCCAAGATGGTTGACCTTAAAATTACCGACAACGGTGAAGAGGTTTATATCGTCAAGGCAAACGGCCAAGAAGCCGACCTTACCGAATACGGCGTTATGACCGGCGACATTATTGAGATTACTTTCAAGGGAGAGGGCGAATTCAACCCCGACCTCGCGTGGCTTTCGGTTAACGGCGTAGTAACCGAGATGACCTCCTTTACTTATAGTTTTGAGATTACCGATAACACCAACATCGTTTTCTATTACGGCACAGTGCCCGTAACCGTTACCTTAAAAGGTCCGGTTAAATTGGAATTCCAAAAGACGGTAGACAGCAGTCCTGTTGACAGCGTGACCAATAACGGCACAGGAACCGTAATAAAAACGCTTAACCTTACAAAGGACGAAAGTTATAAAATAATCGTAACTCCTGCACAGGGATATGAACTTTCGGGCGGTGTAGTGATTTCCGAACCCGACCGTACCGTTGATAATAACGGAGTTTACTTCTTCCGTCCCTCCGGCGCAACCACTGTTGACGTTACAATGAAAAAGTCCGCAAACGGCGGAAACACTACCACAGATGACTATACCGTTCGCGTAAATGTAGGTATGGGCGGTAAGGTAGAGGTTGACGGTCATACTGTTTTAGGCGGTATGGGCACTAACGTAGTTGTTAAAAAAGGCGAAGACCTTGAATTTATAATCAGCCCCGACGAGGGATATCTTGTTGACGTATTCCGCATAAACGGAGAAACCGTTGAAATTACCGATAACAAATACACTATCGAAAATGTAGATGAATCCTCTACCGTTTCGATATCGTTTAAGAGTGAAGAACCGGTCGACACAGACGATGCAATCGGCGTGGACGATATAGTTTGGACGACCGAACCTATCGTTGTCGACATCAGGGGCGGAAAACTCGTAAAACGTGAGGTTCTTGATAAGATAGCGACACTTTCGGGCGACGGTAAGTATGTCGAATTTAAGAGCGAAAACGGTTCGCTTTATATTCCTTACGGCGGAAGATCCGAGGGTAGTTCCAACACGGCAAATCTTGCAGTAGCCCCTCTTACAAGCGGAACGCTTTACGATGTTATCAGCAACGCGATCAATAACGCAAGCGGCGGAGATGCTGTTTATAAGGCATTCTCGTTTAACGTAGGTTTCACACTCCCCGTAGGTACACAGGTATCGTTCCTGCTCGGAAGTGAATTCGTAGGCAGTACTGCAGTTATGCTACTGTACAACAGCGCAGACTCGGGATTCTTCACAAAAGAAAACGCTTCGCTTCCCCTTGACGTTGCAACCGACGGCACGGTAGGTAAGTTTGCATACGATAATGAAGGTATCCTTATTTGCTCTAAAGAAGTCATAGGCAGTTTCACTATCGAGTCTGTCGTGCTTAACGAGGGCGGATTTATAAATCCCGAGGGCACAAGCACAGTACATAGCGGTGAGTCCTTGACCTATTATATCTCTACCCAAGAGGGTTACACCATAAAGCAGATCCTTGTTGACGGCGAGGCGCTTGAGAGCGTTGAGGGACTTAAGTCCTACAACTATACTTTTGAGAATATTACTGAAAGCCATACTATTAAGGTTGAATTTATATCCGACGGCACTGCCGATGGCGATTCGGGTAACGGCAGACTTACGACTGTAATAGTAATTATGGTAATTGCATTTGTTGCTATTGCAGGTGCTGCTGCTTTGTTTATAGTAAAATGGCGTCAGGAAAAATTTTAAATGAAAGATAAAATAATAGGAATAATAAAAAAAGCCGTTGAATTTATAAAAAAGAATGCTGTTTTGTCGATCTGCTGTGCAGTTGCACTCGCGGTGATAATAATTGTTATCATTTTAGTGTCTGTTCTGGGTGACAATAACGGTAAAAAGAATAACAACGATAACTGGGGAATCGGTATAACCGAAGATATACCCGAGTTTGACGGAACATGCGACTCGATCGAAAGCAACGAAGACGGCTATTGCGTTGCGTATTACAGCGACGTTACGGGGGATGAGGTTTCGGAGTATATTTCCGAAATCGAAACCGAGTGCGGTGTTAAATTCGAGGGGAGCAAATATCCCCGTTCTGCTGTTTACGACGATAAAATAATTGTGATACATTATAATGTGACCGAAATGAAATTTTCTGTTACCGTTGTATCTAAAACGGTCAATACATAGTTTTGGAGTGAAGATATGAAGATCACTAATTCAATAAAAGCAATAATTATCGACGGAACTCATCTTCTTACCGTACATATGCGTTCTCAGGACGGCAAGGAGTACTATACTCTCCCCGGCGGTAAGCAAGAACCTAACGAACTTATGATAGACGCGCTTAAACGTGAAGTTAAAGAGGAAACGGGATTAACCGTTGAACCTAAAAGCCTTCTCTTTATCCGCGAGGGTTTCGGCAAAGAATCTCATAGAATAGAATTTATGTTCATCTGCGATGTTATAGGTGATGCGGAAGAAGACAAACTTCTTTACGATGAAAATCAAATCGGCACGAAGTGGCTTTCGATCGACAATATTCTTCACGAAGAACTTTATCCTGCCGATATGCGTAATATAATCAAGCGACATTTTCTCGGAAAGAGTAACGATATTTATCTCGGCGAAATGAAATAAAACAACACGGAGGACAAAATGACTTTATATCTTGCTGACGGAATAAATGCCAATGCAGTAGAAAGTTATGTGAAAGAATGTGCCGATAACGGCATATTTATCAGAACACTTCAGGTTTTAAAGGGCAAAGAGCCTATGATAAGAATGGCGTTTGCGCCGTATGACTTGGATGCTCCTATGCATTTGTATTCGCTTTCCAAAACTTTCACGTCACTCGCAGTAGGTATGTGTGTAGATGACGGAAAACTTTCGGTTACCGATAAACTTTGTGATATTTTTCCGGATAAAATGCCCGAAATTATGACAGATGCGTTGGAAAAAATGACTCTGCACGACCTGCTTTCGATGCAAAGCGGACACACCGCGTGTGTACTTTCCGAAATGCGTTGGGCGGAAGATTCGATACGTGCATTTTTTGCTCAACCCACAACTTACGAACCCGGCACAACTTTTGCGTACAGTACGGCTGCTACCTGTGTTTGCGCCGCCGCGGTCGAGCGAGTTACGGGAATGAAACTTGTGGATTTCCTTGACGAACGTCTTTTTAGAAAGTTGGATATAAAGAAGCCTGTTTGGCGCGAATGCCGTGACGGACAGACTTTGGGCGGAATAGGATTAGAACTTTCTAATAATGATGTTATAAAATTAGGATTTTTGCTCAAGAATAAAGGTGTATACAACGGCGAACGTATCGTGAGTGAGGAATATATCAATGCCGCAACCACACGTCACGCAGTAAACAGCAACAACGGTTCGCCCGACTGGTGTGCGGGATACGGATACCAGATATGGCTTAACGAACGTGACGGTTTCAGAGGCGACGGCGCGTGCGGTCAACTTTGTGTTGTGTTGCCCAAGGACGACGTTGTCGTTATGCTTATGGGCGAAGTCGGCAATATGCAGTTGGAATTAACTCTTGTTTATAAATTGATCGACACTATGTTCGGCGAAAAGAGCGACGAAACTTCGCTTAAAGAATATGTCGCTAACGCCTATATGACGCCTAAGAACGAAAACGGTTTTAACAAAGAACTTGTATTTTCTGTTGCTAAAAACCCCGCCGATGTTAACGGAATACGTCTTTTCGGCGAGGATTTGTTGCATGTTGAACTTGATACCGATTACGGCAAAAAAGAGTTCGTATGCGGTAACGGCGAATATATTTTGAATCACGTGATGCTCAAAAATCTCGCGCCGACGTTAATTATGCTCGACCCGAACATGCACACGGTCGAACGCGTGAGTTTCTTTGCGGCGTATGAGGTTTTAGCCGACGGCAAAATACAGATAACGCTTCGACACTACAATACCTGCCATGTTCAACGTTGGATAATTGACAGTCAGGCTAACAATATTGATATAAAAATATTCATAGGCGGAATGGCTTGTACACATTTCGATATTACTCAGATAGTTTCAGAAAATTAATAAACAGATAAGCTGGAAAGGGGAAACATATGGTAAACTTTATTTACAAACAGGCGCAGAGTGTTACCGAAGATGATTTTGCGTCGTTTGATGTTCTTCTCAAAAAAGCAGATGTATATTTTCGTGAAAAAAGCGGTAAAGGCGGAGAATTTCTCGGTTGGCGCGACATTAATATTCGTCCCGACAGCGAGGAACATTTACGCATAAAAGCATGTGCTAAGCGTATCCGTGAGAACAGCGACGTCCTTTTGGTTGTCGGTGTAGGCGGTTCGTATCTTGGCGCACGTGCAGTTATTGAATATCTTAAATCACCCTACCACAATCAACTGAAAACGGGAGATCCTGAGGTTTATTTTGTGGGCAACTCGTTTTCGGGTGGCGAACTTAACAATATTCTCGCACTTTGTGAGGGTAAGCGTGTTAGTTTAAATGTAATAAGTAAGTCGGGTACGACTACCGAAAGTGCGGTTGCTTTCCGTATTCTCAGAGAATATATGGAAGAACGTTACGGCAGAGAAGAAGCCGCTACAAGAATCGTCGCAACCACAGATGCGAATCGCGGCGCGTTGCTTTCACTCGCGCGTCAAGAGGGATATGAATGTTTTGTTATTCCCGACGATGTCGGCGGTAGATTTTCTGTGCTTACCGCTGTCGGTTTGCTTCCTGCGGCAGTTGCCGGAATAGATACCGATGCACTTTTAAACGGCGCACTTGCTCAGCGTGAGTCGATCTTCAAATCAGGTTCAGATGCTCCCGTATACAAATACGCGGTGTTCCGTAATATAATGCTCTCACGCGGAAAAGCGGTTGAAGTTTTGGTAAGTTATGACCCCGATTTCCGTTTTATAGGCGAATGGTTCAAGCAACTTTTCGGCGAGAGCGAGGGCAAGGATGAAAAGGGATTGTTTCCTGCATCTGTCACGTATAGCAGTGACCTTCACTCTATCGGTCAGTTTATTCAGGACGGCACTCCCGTATTGTTCCAGACTATCTGCCGTGCAGGTACGACTGAAATGAACTCGCCCGTTATGCCGTTTGAAGAAGAAAATGCCGACGGTTTGAATTACCTTGCAGGTATGACAATGGCCGAGATCAATGAACAGGCTATGCTCGGTGCTCTCATTGCGCATCGCGACGGCGGCACAGAAAGCGTAATTGTCGATTTTGGCGGTAAGGATGCATATTCTCTCGGCACTCTTATCTATTTCTTCTTCGCCGCATGTACCATTTCGGGATATATCCTTGGGGTAAATCCGTTTGACCAACCGGGCGTTGATGAATATAAGAAAAACATGTTTACTTTGCTCGGAAAACCCGGTTATGAGTCCGGTAAAGCGCAACTTCTTAATGAAATAGCGTCCATAAGAAAAAAATCTCTCAATAATTTTTAAATGGTCTTGATTTTTTGGACGGAATAAAGTAAAATACAGATAGGAATAACCGAAACGTATACCGGCATACGTTCGGACGACAAAATCTACCAGCCGGAAGAACGGAGTTTTATTATGCAACTTATTGTAGGATTAAAAGGTACCGGCAAGACCAAGACTCTTATTGATTCGGTAAACCAGGCTTCCAAAGAAACCAGCGGTGTTGTTATCTGCATCGAATGCGGCAGAAAACTCACTTTTGATATTAAATATCACGCACGTCTTGTAGATGCACAGGAATACGGCATTGACGATGCCGATAAACTTTACGGCTTCGTTTGCGGTATGCTCGCAGGTAATTATGATATTACCGAACTTTTCATTGACAGCGCACTTAAGATCTGCGGCGATGATATTGCCGCTTTCGAAGAATTTGTATGCAAGGTAGAAAAGATCACTACCGCACATAAGATCGAATGCGTTATCGTAGCATCTGTTGCTCCCGAATCCCTCTCTGAAAAGACTTCCTGCTACATCAAATAATGGACGAAAAGAAGTTTAAATACTTAAAGTGCGGGTTACGTGCTTTCGGTGCGTATACCGTAATCAATTTCCTGTGGACAGCAATACTGTCTATCGGCACTTCTGCCGCGATGCAAAATGCCAATAGCGATGTTAAAAGCGTCAGCATTGAGGGTATAAGCGCGTTTGCCGACCGTATGGTTATGGCTAACTTTGCGATACTGCTGTTTTCGGTGGTCTTCGGATTTTCTTTCCTTGTTTTTGAGGCAAAGAATATGTCAAACCCCGCAAAACGTTCTTTGCATATCGTAATAAACTATGTTGTGGCAATGATTTGCGTTTATCTGCTTCATTCCACCGCGCCCGAGGCAGGCGCAAGTATTTGGGTCGTGCTTGTCTTTTTTGCGACATTGGTTTTCTTCATCATTTACGGTGTCGCCGCGCTTGTTGCGTTTCTTATTAAACGTAGAAAAAGTTTATAAAGTAAAAAACACAGCCGTTTTTAAAGGCTGTGTTTTTTATCTTAATTAAAGAATTATGATGAAGAAATTAGCGTTGCATTAATGTAGAACCGGTTATGTTCATCGACATGCGCTTCTGCAAGAAATTCCATATTGGATTCACCGTTATAACGGATAACAATGTGATGTCTGTCGGTTGTTTCGATTTGCCTTGACGGGACATCGGGATCCGGAACCAAGAAGGTATATTTGAAATTGATACACATTCGATTCCGATTTAGCGAATCGCTTGAAAACACTCCCGCGATGATTCCGTCGGCTTTGGTAGTTGTGGTATTCACATGCGTGAATTCGTCCCAAGCCGGATAATAATTAGAATTGTCGTAGGGAGTTAGCGATATATTTTCAAAAGGTTCGCCTGTTTCTTTGTGTACGAATTTAATCGTAATGTTCAGGTAGGTGGTTTTTTGCATTTCGACATTCAATTCGGAATCTTTAACCCAAACCTTAAGGTCTCCGACCAAGTCATATTCGTTTGTGTCCACTACTACTGTTCCTCTCGAGTTACCATAGGGGAAGTATTTCATTGGGTGGAGATAAGCATATCCCTCTGCATCGGTTTTGGTGGTTTCATTGTATGATTCTTGATAATATGTTACCGTTGCACCCTCAATCGGCTCACCTGTATCTTTATCTGATACGTAAACTTTCAAATGAGGGAATATTTGAGTGTCATAGGTATAAATATAATATTTAGGTGTACTATACGGACCTGTAGGACCCCAACCAATATGCCAAGTATAACTTTCTTGGCAGTTTATGAATTCTCTGCATACGTTATCCGAATAGTTTTCATACTTGTCGAAACAGAAGGTATATTTTCCTTGCCGACATTCGAAAAATGCAATTCCTTGGCTATTGGTATAAACGTATTCGAGTTTGTTACCGTTTTCATCGCAAATCCAAACCTTCATGCCGGCTTGTTTTATTGTATAGTCATCGTTCCTCCGAACATCTGTGTAGCCCTCATGCAATATAATTCGAACGTACACCGGTGTTATTTCGGTTTCGAACCAACCTTGCGTAAGGTCGCGCGGGAGGTTGGAGGGCTGTCGAGAATAGTAATCAAATCCTGGGAGATCTTCGGGTGTTTGGTGCGAATTTTGGAATAAAAAAGCGGTTGTGGTAGGCGGTGTAGGTTCAGGTGTAGGTTCAGGTGTAGGTTCGGGTTCAGGCTCAGGTTCAGGTTCAGGTTCAGATTCGTTGTTTGATTTTATTTCGATTGAGTCTGCGTCATTAATCTCATATTTCACAACGAGGGCAGAACCGTCTGTATTAGTATAGGTGTAGTCGAGCAACGTTAATGCGTTTTCGCCGAACGTTACCGAAACGGTGTAACCGTCCGCAAGTTCATCGGGATAGGAACCCCAAACTCGGTAAATTTCACCTGCATCGTCTATCGCATAAAAACAATCTCCATCTTCCAAGTCGCCAAAGAAATCTTTAACCGTCAGTTTTATTTCTGTTTTCGGCTGCGGAGAACTGCTTTCGGGATCGTTACTGCTTTCATCGGTTTCTTCATTACCGTCAGTTGTAATAGTTGAATCTTCGTTTTCGGAACTGTCTTCGCCGTCGGTTGAAGCGTTTTCACTTGTATATGAAGGATCGGAAGAGTTTTCGCTGTCGTTCGTCGGATTCGTAAGGAAAAACACCGCAAGCGAAACGCAAAGGATTATCGCAACTACGATTATCCAAAACATAGGTTTTTTATAAATCAATGCGTTTTTCACCCTTTCTTTTACTCCTATTTCGCCGAAAGCCACAGGGGTTACAGCGATAATAGAACGTTTTGTTCCGCATTCGAGCAATGCGGTTGCATACGATTTGCGCTCGTCGGAATTCATATTTGTTACAACTTTTTCGTCACAAGCAAGTTCGGTATCGCGGCAGAAAAGGATATAAGCCACCCAAACCAAAGGATTGAACCAATAAACAGAAAGTAAGCAGAATGCTAACGGTTTTGTTATGTGGTCGAAACGTTTAAGGTGCGCGTGTTCATGCGCGATTATGTTATTTTCGGTTACTTCGGAAAGTCCGTAGGGAAGATATATTTTTGGGCGTATCACTCCTAAAATAAACGGGGAAGCGGTATTTTCGCTTTTTCGGATAATTCCGCTCACGGGAATAGATTCAGCAACGCGCCTTTTCAGCAGAATATAATTGACAACAGCATATGTTAACATCGCCATTACGCCGAATAGCCAAATGATTGACATTGCAAACATGAATTTGGCCAAGAAATCGTTTTCTTTATTATCCGATACAGAGGACGAAATGGCGGTATTGACGCGATTATCTACCTTATCAAACCCCGAAAGTATATATTCGGGTGTTTGCGTAACTTGTTCGTTTATTTCCGTTTTTTCGCTTGGTATGGGGTTTTGTGTCGTAATATTTTCCGGAATATAAAACGAATCATCTTCAACATTGCCGCTTATGGTGTTGTTGTGATTCGAATCTGTTTTGTCTGTATCTAATGAAACATCAGCGTCCGACATTTCATTGACGGTGTTGTTCACAGATATATCGGTCGAAACTTCAGCATGGTTGTCGGCAAATGCATCGGGATTTATCGTCTGACTGCTCGGTATAAGGCTGAAACTGCTTTCAATGGAAAATGGCAGAATCAATCTCACTCCGACGAGTGCCCAGATCAGACAAATCGTCCATTTTGGTGCGATTTTTTTAATAAGAAAACGAATTATCAGAACGGCCGCAATTAGCCATGAAGCGGAAATGGCCAGATTGAGCACAGCAATAAATAAATCTGTCATAACTATTTTCCTCCGCGCTCAATGATTTTTCGTATTTCATCAATGTCGCTTTGGGAAAGATTTTGTTGTTTGGCGAATGCCGCAATAAAATCCGGAACAGACCCTTCGAAGCGTTTTTCAAAAATTTCGTCAAGCGAAGCAAGTTGTACCTCGCTTTTGCTGACCAAAGGCACAATTATAGAGTTCTCGTTTTGCAAAACTCCTCTTTCTGCAAGACGCTTTATAACTGTATAGGTTGTTGTACGAGACCAATCTAATTGTTCCTTGCAAAGTTTTGCAAGTTCTTTGCAAGAAATAGGGTTATTATCCCAAAGAATGAGGCACAGTTTGTACTCACTTTCAAAAATTTTCGGTGTTGGTTTCATAATATATAACTCTCCTTGCAATGTTGTCTAATCCGTTAGACCATCTGTAGTCTAACACATTAGACAAGTTTTGTCAAGGGCTCTTTTTTATTTTTCCCTAAACATCAAAAACGGTCATTAAAAGAAAAGAACTCGCATAGTGTTTTAATAGTTAAAAACAAAACGGAGTGGTAGAGATAAAAAACAGGGCGGGTGTATTAATAAAAGGCGCGGCGGCTATGACGGTGTTTTCGCTTATAAACAAACTGCTCGGCGTATTTTTAAGGCTTTTCCTTTCGAATCGAATCGGAAGCGAAGGAATGGGACTTTATCAACTTATAATGAGCGTTTATACGATGTTTTCGACTTTTGCTACGGCAGGATTTACCGTTTCGGTATCGCGTCTTATTGCCGAAAAGGACGAGCGGAGCGAAAGCGATGCAAAACTCTTGCTTAAAAATTCTTTTGTCGCGTCCGCTGTTATAAGTATAGTTGCAACGGCGGTGATGCTTATCGCATCCGATTTTATCGCGATAAGATTTTTGGGCGATGAACGTTGCGGCGCACCGCTTCGAATACTTGCGTTAAGTATGCCGTTTATGGCAGCAGCCGCATGTTTAAAAGGCTGGTTTATTGCCAAACAAAAGGTTACGGTTACTTCTTCGGCATCGCTTTTCGAACAGATTATTAAGATAACGGTCATTGCGCTGTTTTTGAACGTGGTCATGGCACAGACCGAGGATATAGGTGCACTGTGTACGGGAATAGTTATGGGCGTGACCGTTTCTGAGATGTGCTCGTTTACATATCTGTTGCTTTTCTGCGTGATACCCGAACGCAGACGGAAGAATTATTCTCTCCCAACAGAAACAAGGCGCGACAGTATGCATTCGCTGGTCAACGTTACTGTGCCTATCTCGCTTTCGGTTTATCTTACAAGTATTTTGCATACCGCAGAAACGTTACTTATCCCTTATGTTTTCGAAAGTTATTCGGGAGATCGGTCTGTGGCGCTGTCGCAATTCGGTATGATACGCGGAATGGTCGTCCCGATACTGTTCTTCCCGTTTGCATTTTTGGCAAGTCTTATTTCGGTGTTCACACCTGAAATAAGCCGACTGAATATGCTACCTGACCGTCGTCCGCTCAACGCGCGTATATCGTCTATAATGTCGTTTGTTTCGCTGTTGTCTGTGGCGGTTGGCGGTTTGTTTTTCTTTCTTCCGAACGAGATCGGAGAGGCATTCTATCCTAACGAGAACACCGCTTATGCCATTAAGGTGTTGGCTATTGTAACACCGTTCATGTATGTCGAAACGGTAAGCGACGGACTCTTGAAGGCAATAGGAGAGCAGGTGCAGACACTTAAATTTTCGGTGTACAACTCTGTGCTTCGCGTTATACTTATACTTTTACTCGTTTCGCGTACGGGCGAAAACGGTTATCTGTGGCTTTTGGTTATTTCAAATACATTTACTTATATTCTTTGCAGACGTCGGCTTTACAAGGTCACATCTGTTGCGCCGAGGTGGATGACGGATATCATTCTTCCGGTTATATGCGCAGTAGTCGGCGGTTTTTTTGCAAGATTCATCTTGTCCAAACTCAATTTCACAAGCGCGGTGGCATCTGCGACGGCAGGAACTTCTATATATATCGGAGTATTCGCGCTCGGTATGATGCTGTTTGCATTTGAACGGCTTAAGTCCACATACCAAAGGTTGCGCGGATGAAAAACACGCTTGATGTACTTTTCAGATATCTGCCGTTGAGAATATGTTATGCCGTAAATTCTTTGCCGTCGGAGTTATTGGAAAACGCAAACGAGATACGCATACGTAAAAACGCGCCGACATCGGTAAGTTGCGGAAACAAGAATATTCTGTTTGACGAAACGGGCAGGGTATGTTCGCTTAAAAACGCGATATGCGCAACCGATGAGGAAATTACGGAATGTTTATCGAAACTCACGGGCGGTTCGCTTTATACCTGCGACGAATACATTGCATCGGGCTATATTCCGCTGCCCGAGGGTGGCAGAGCAGGGGTATGCGGCAGAGCGAACCCAAAGCACGGATTCGCGGAAATAAACTCGATAAACCTAAGGTTGCATAGATTTTTACCCGATATCGCGAAACCGCTTATCAAAAGACTTAACAGCGACGGATTGTGCGGAGTTCTTGTATGTTCGCCTCCGTCAATGGGAAAGACAACCTTTTTGCGCAGTGCGGCATATCTGCTCGGCACGGGTATAGGAATATCTCCCAAACGCGTCGCCATAGCCGACGAAAGATGCGAAATTGCGGTAGGAATCGAGAGAAAAGGAATAGTTGATGTAATATCGTCTTTGCCCAAAAGCGAGGCGATAACCATGTTTACCCGAACCATGTCGCCCGAAATTATAATATGTGATGAAATCGGCGGAAATGAAGTCGAGGCGATAATCGAATCTCAAAACACCGGAGTAAGCCTTATAGCGTCCGCACATTGCGAAACGCCAAAAAACTTACTGTTACGCGGAAGAATGAAACTGCTTTTGGAGCAAGGGTTATTTCGGCTTTGCGTAATACTCGGTTATGACGGTGTCGGGTATACCTGTGAAATAGCCGAAACGGAGGCTTTTTTATGAATTGGCTCGGGGCGTTGCTTGTCGTTTGCGCATCATATTTATGCGGACTGGCACTTGCAAAAGATGAGGGGAACGGTTTAAAAACTCTCGATTCGCTTTTGTTGCTCCTATCGTACATGCGGCGCAGAATGAGTACCGAGCGGATACCGCTTTTTACGATATTTTCGGATTTTCACGATGAGTATTTAGAGAACTGCGGTTTTTTGGATATTATCCGCTCGCACCGAAACGGGTTGCCGTTGTTATGGAGTGAAGCGGTTTCTAGGTTACACGCCGACGAGGAAATAAAACGGGAATATTTGCATTTCGGCGAAAGTTTGGGGGGACTGCCGCTTGATGAGCAGATCAAACGTCTTGATGCGCTGACTTCCTTTATTACAGAAAAACGCAACGAACTTCGCGCAGGTTTGCCCGACAAACAAAAAAGCATAAAGACCGTCAGCCTGCTTTTGGGTTTAATGACGGCAATAATCCTTTTGTAGAAAGGAAAAGAAATTGGGAATCTCGTTAATTTTAAAAATCGCCGGTATAGGAATAGTAGTAAGTGTTGCTTGTCAGATATTGCAAAAAAGCGGACGCGATGAACAGGCTACTTTTGTTACGGTTGCGGGTGTAGTTATCGTTATGTTGTTACTCGCAAGTGAAATAAGTTCTCTGTTTTCTACACTCAGGAGCGTGTTCGGGCTGTGAATATAATTACGGTATGCGGATTTGCGGTTGTTACGGCATGTATTATAGCGGCGATACGCAATCTTCGTCCCGAGTTGGCAAGCATCGCGGCGGCGGTTGCGGGTGTACTGATAATGGCGTACGCGGTCGAAGCGGTAATGCCGCTTGTTACGTTTGTCAAGGATATCGCAACGCAACGGGGTGTCGAAAGTTATTTCACGCTTATGCTTAAAGCGCTTGCGATATCGTTATGTTGCCGTATGTCGGCAGAAATTTGCCGTGACTGCGGAGAAAATACTCTTGCATCGCGAGTTGAACTTGTGGGTAAAGTAGGGATCGTTTTAATAAGTCTGCCGATCGTTAAACAACTTTTCGAGATAGCAAAGGATATGTTGGGATGAAAAAACTTTTTATTGCGGTTTGCGTTTTCGTGCTTTTTTGTTTGTTTACTCAAACGGCGTTTGCTTATACCGATGAAAACGCCCAAAGTATTGCCGACGAAGCAGGTGCAGACGGGATAAAAAGTGATTATTTAAGCGATGATGAACTTTCGGGCGATAAAAATATTAATGTATTCGAAAAGGCGTTTGAAATAATTGTTGCCGCGTTTAGCGATAACGGAATAACTGTAATAAAATCGTTCGGCGCGGTACTTGCGGTCATCTTGCTGACCTGTGTTATGTCGGCTATGAAATTTGGCGGAAGCGAAACGCTCGATGCCGCGTGCGGATATATTTCGGTACTTGCATTATCGGGTGTTACTTATTCGGTTTTGTACAACCTTTTTATTTTTGTAATAGCATCTATGGAGGCGCTCACCGTCGCCATGAGTTCGCTTATGCCGATAATGGCGTCGCTTCATGTTTTCGGCGGCACATCGGCAACGGGGGCGGCGGGGACGGCAGGATTGACTTTGTTTTTTACGGTTTTGTCGGCTATCTGCAGTAAGGTTTTATTGCCGTTGTTACAAATATCGTTCGCGCTTTGCCTTGTGGGCGCAGTACCTGCAAGTGTTAATCTTAGTGCAGTTACAAATCTGGTAAAGAACACGGCAACAACGCTTATGGCGTTTATTTTTACTTTGCTTGGATTTGTGCTTTATCTTCAAACGGCAGTTGCTTCTGCAAGTGACACTTATGTGACAAGAAGCATAAAGTTTGCCTCGGGTGTTTTTGTGCCTGTGATCGGCAATATGCTCGGCGATGCCGCAAGGACGGTCATCTCGTCGGTTTCTATAGTAAAAGGCACGGTAGGTGCGGCAGGGGTGGTCATCGTGCTTTCGGCGGTGTTGCCTCCGATTATTGCCGTTATGCTTAACAAATTACTGCTTTTGGGTTGCGGCATTGTCGCAAAATCGCTTGGGTGTGAGCGCGAAAGCGTCTTTTTATACGACCTTTTGGGCGTTACAAGTGTACTTATGGCGTTAGTGACGGGAGCAGGAGTGATATGCATAATCGCCTTGGCAGTATTTATTAAATCGGGGGTGGCGGTATGAAAGGGTATTTTTATACGCTTCTTATCACGGCTGTCTGCGGTGCTATATGCGTTATGCTCACTTGGGGCGGGTTCGAAAAATATATCCGTTATATTGCGTCTTTAATTTGTGTCGCGCTTATTATCACGCCGTTTCGGGATATAGACGTTTCTGATTTCGGAAAATCTGTAACAAACGATATGAGCAACGAAATATCCGAGAAAACATCCGAGTTGTATTTATTGGCAAGTGATATGACCGAAAAACGGGCGGAAGATTATATTTCTCAAATTGTTTTTAGCCAATTCGGCATAAATACAGTGTATACCGACATAAAGATAGATTGGGATAAAGAAGAACCGATAATCGAAAGTATTCATGTTGCGTTAAAGCAAGAGGATATGAATAATGCCGAATCGGCAAAGGATTACCTTATGGGTGTGCTCGGGGGCGAGGTGACGGTAGTTGAAGGCTGAAGAAATACAGGGAAAGATCAAAAGTCTTTTCGGCAAAAAAGGTTTTGGTTTTGTGATTATCGGTCTTTTGGCAGGGCTAGTTTTGCTTATACTGCCCCGATCGAAACCCGAAACAGAGATCATGCCGAGCAACGACATATTAACATCGGCGGAATATTGTGCACTGCTTGAGCAAAAAGCGGTGAACCTTATACGTGAATTGTCCGAGGTCGACAGTTGTGCGGTGTTTGTCACATTAGAGCGCGGATACCGTTACGTTTATGCAACAAACCAGCACGTTCGCGAAGAAAGTGAACTTAAAGAGACCGACAAAACTATCGTACTTGCAGGAAACGGCAACGGCGAAGACCCCATACTTATCGAAGAAACCATGCCGTTGGTTGCAGGAGTTGCCGTAGTCTGTAAGGGCGCATCTTACGAAACCCAGTACCGCATAATAGAACTCATGTGCGCGTTATTCGATATAGAAAGTAACCGTATAAGTGTTCAGACATAAATTAATAAATCAACATACACGGAGGATCACATGGACATCAAACAAAAAGTAAACCAATGGAAAGAAAAAGTCAAAAAAATCGAATGGAAAAACCTTATAGGCGCAAAAGCGTTTATAACCGTCGGCTGCGTACTTTTAGTTTGCGTTGCGGTTTTTGTAAGTACGCTTGTAAACAATAACGAACAAGATGTAGCAGGTGAGGAAGGAAACCGTGTGCTCGGCAACACGTTGCTTGTAGATTCGAACCTTTCGGGCGAAGAAAGCACCTCTGCAAATTCCGATGCTGATGTAAACGCCACTCCCGAAACCGCCGAAGACTTTTTCGCAATGGCAATAATCAACCGCACACAGGTCCGCGATTCTGCGCTTGAGGTTCTTCGCGAAATCGCATCCAACCCCGATACTCTGCCCGACGCCAAAGAAGATGCGCTTACTTCTATCGCGGATATCGCCGATGATATGAGCGCTGAGGCAAATATTGAAACGCTTATCAAAGCAAAGGGAATATCAAACTGTGTTGCCGTTATAAGCGGTGAAAGTTGCTCGGTGATAGTGAACCAAAGCGGTCTTCTTCCCGATGAACTTACGCAAATTACCGATATTGTCTATGAACAAACCGGCATATCGGTTGCAAACATAACCGTTGTTGAAGCAAAACCGTAATAGGTAATATTATAACAAACACAAAGTGCGAAAATCACTTTGTGTTTGTTTTTTATTGACAAATTCGTTTCTTTGCGTTATTATTATTTGTGTAAAATATATCAACGGAGATTTTTATGAAACGCAGAATCTTAAGTTTTCTACTGTCATTAATTCTTTTGATTTCGGCAAACGCCTTTTTGCTGAGTACGACTGTATCGGCAGATACCGATTTTTCGGGTTTGACGTGCAGTTCCTTTATTTCTAATACCACTCAGCGCGAATATATAGATAAGATGATGCGTTATTATTTGTCGGCAAACTCTAATTTGGTCACTGCGCTTGATAACGGCAAGTCGGCTATATTTATGTTCGAGGGCGGTTCGGATAATTATTCCGCAAACTCCTACTCGGCAAGTGCTTCGAATATTCGTAATCAGGCAGTATGTATAGTTGTAAAAAAAGTAAGCGGAAAATACAGCATCGTATTTTATGACGAAAACTCATCCTCTATCCCCAGCCAGCCTCAGGCGACAACGGGTGGCGCGAGTAACGGTCAGACCACGCTTATGGACGGCATTTATAAGGTGATAACTTGGAACCACCAAGGCAAATATGGTGCGCTTCAGGTTGTTACGAGCAAAGGATATTACACTCCCCCTTCTAACCTTAACGGACTTGTAAATACCGCGTCGGGTATAAATATCCATACCCGTACGACGTTAAGAGCAGAGTCGGGCGGCAGTGCTTGGTCTTGGGGTTGTCAGGTTATCGGCTCGGGTAATTCCACCGCAAATACCTTTAACAATTTCATGAAAACGGTTACAGGAATAACCTATAACGTTTGGAACTCTTGGGGCAGTTTTAATACAATTACCACAAGTAAAGATGCAGGTTATTACATTCTTGACCGTCAACTTGCGCTTAACGGTCTTGCATCGCTTTATAACAGCACGGCGCTTTCTAACATCACCGCCGCATCGCGCGATGCAAAGGCAAAGGCAAACGCTACGTACATAAACAAATGCACTTACTATCCTTCTTACTGTGATATAAAATTCACCAAAGACACCAAGGCGTACACTTATCCCTGCACAACCGATGTTGACAGCAAATCCACTGCCGTTGTAAGCATTTCGGCAGGACATGAAGTAAAAGCATACGCACTTTATCTTAACGATAAAGGCCAATATTGGTATAAAATTCTCGCCAATGGCACAACTACCGCTTACGTTTACGCAGGAGATACCGAATTTCTGCGCGACCGTTATGATGACGTGCGCATCGAGAATGCAAATGCACCGTCAAATATTGCAGTCGGCAACGTTTTCGCGGTAAAAGGCACGGTCAAGTCCGACTATAACAAGATTACGGGTCTTTCGGCTTACGCATTGAGCGGTTTCGACCTTAACGGCGCAGTTGCGACCGGCGGCAGAGATTCGATTAGCGGAAACAGTTACAGTCTTGCAGGAAGCAATATTGATAACAACTTGCTGTTCAATAAATTGGCGGCAGGTAATTACACTTACGTAATATTCGTAAATGCCGAAAATCATCATGCTATCTCGGGCACTGCAAAAACCAGTTTCGTAAATCCCATGCTTATAAAAGAAGCATATTTCACCGTCGGAAGCAACACAAACGTTTATACCGTATTGCTTGACGCAAACGGCGGTAAGGGCGGACTTACCTCGCAACCCAAGGTTCAGGGCACACCGCTTACTCTTACCCAAAGTGTTCCTTCACGCAAGGGATATGATTTTCTCGGTTGGGCTGCCTCGCCGACCGCAACGGCAGCAACCTATAAAGCGGGCGGAACTTTTACCACCGATGCTAACGTTACGCTTTACGCTGTTTGGAAAGAAAACGGCGAAAGCACCGAGAACCCCAACGACAACATCGCTCTTAATGCCGATTACGTTATTTCGGGAAACGGTACGGGTTATGGCTCGTACACAGCGGACCTTACTGACGGTGTAGCGTCTAACGTGCTGTCATATGACAACAACTGGTTTGCGTTCTACTACAACAAAGATGCCGAAGCGAAGAATGTAAACGCACCCAACGGAATCGGAAGCGTAGTTATTGATCTTGGTAAGTATTATCAACTTTCGCAGTTAAAAGTTAATATGATTAACCATGTCGGTGCTGACATATACCCTGTGAAAACCGTTAACGTATACGTTTCTACCGACGGAAGCAATTTCACGAAAGTGTCGACCTCATCGTCAATCAGTCAGGTTGAGGACGTTGGATACTGGTTTGAATCAAATATTTCGGGAATCGGAAGATACGTTAAGGTAGAGTTTGAACTTTCTGGAACGTATGCATTCTTGAACGAAATAAAGGTTTACGGAACCGAAACGAACTACAACCCCGAAGACTTCATAACCGATCAACTCGGCGACGTAGACTTTGACGGAGATGTTGATGCAACTGACTATATTCTTGTTAAACGTGCGGTTTTGAAGAACTACACTCTGGACGAAAAACAGATTGCTGTTGCAGATATTGACGCTGACGGCGACGTTGACGCTGCCGACTACGTGCTCGTTAAACGCATCGTGCTCGGTACGTATACAGCATAATTTATAATAAGAAAACAAAAAAACGAACCGCAAGGCTACTTCTTATAAGGATGATAAAACTCCGACGGACTTTAAAGGTCTGTCGGAGTTTTACTATTCGATAAATTGGAATTTATCAGTTCCACATCATCATTTGATAGAATTGATAGGTTATCAGGAACGATACCAACAACATACCGATAACATACAGCACTCTGAGCCATATCTTTTCTTTCGATATGCTTCTTGACGAAAACACTGAAATTATGGTTGTACAGATGGAGATGAATAACCAAAACAAAGCAGTAAAGTCGTTGGCATTAAAATTGTTTTCAACCATATTCCCAAACTCATCTATTACTGGACAACCACAACCTAACCATTCTACAATGAATTGTTGATTTGCCCAACTATACGGGACAAGCAAAACTACAAACAATAAAAGCGGTGCAACAAGAACTGCTATCTTTTTTATTAACTTCATACAATCACACACCCTTGTCAAATTCTTATTTATCGAACTGATTGAAAAAGAACCAGCATCGCATTTGTAAGCACAAGCGCTTATTGGGCTAAGCCCAAACCCTTTTTATTATACCATACAAGTCAATATTATTCAAGTTGTATTCCGACTTCGTCGGAGTGATATTCTTTGGAATACCTCGTCGCAGACGAGACATTTTCCAAAGAGTGTTATTGAAACCTTGCGGTTTCAGTGTTATTTTATTCGCCAAACTCGGCGAAGCCGAATACCACTATGCGAAGCATAATATAACTGCGAAGCAATATAACTCGCCAAATATATTTGGCGAATAAAACTGCGAGACTTCCTTATGGGAAGTCTCGCAAGGTTCGTTTTTTTATGGTGATATTGATTATTTATCAAGATACGAAATGGCTGCAAGTGCCGAGGTCGCTCCGTCTGCAACTGCTGTTGCAATCTGACGAACACCCTTTGTACGGCAGTCGCCTGCAACGAAAATACCGTCGGTTGAAGTAAGGCACTTTTCGTCCGAAACGATATAGCCCCATTGGTCGCGCTCGGCAAGACCTTCGGCAATCTTCGTATCGGGAGAAAGTCCGATAGCGACAAAAACGCCTTCGAAGTCCATTTTTGTTTCTGTACCGTCTTTTACGTTTTTGGCGATGAGGCCTGCGAGTTCTCCGTTTTCGCTTACAAATTCGGTAACGACTGTTCCGAATATTGCACTTACGTTATCTTTTGCCATAAGAGATTGTGCAAGACGGCTTTCGCCTGTAAAGTTATCAAGGTTTTGGATAACCGTAACACTTTCGCAAACTTCGGAAAGCAATATTGCTTCTTGAAGTGCCGAGTTGCCGCCGCCGATTACCGCAACCTTTTTACCTGCATGGAACGCGCCGTCGCAAACTGCACAGAAAGAAATGCCGTTGCCGACAAGTTCGGTTTCGCCTTTAACGCCTAACAGTCTGTGTTTTGCGCCTGTTGCGATAATGACTGCGTTTGCTGTATGCTCACCGCAATCGGTCGTTACGGTTTTACTGCCGTCTTCGTTTACGGTTATGGATAAAACTTCTTCAAGTTCGACCTCTGCACCTTGGGAGAGTGCCTGTTCTACAAGCGAATCGGCAAGTTCTGTGCCCGAAATGGATAAAAATCCGGGATAGTTTTCTATCTTGGGAGAAAAGGTCATCTGTCCGCCGAAACTTGATTTTTCGAGAATAAGAACACTTTTGTTGGCGCGTAGAGCGTAAATTGCGGCAGTCAGTCCCGCAGGTCCTGCGCCTATAACGATTATATCATGCTTCATAGTTATACCTCATTTATAAACCCCCGAAAAAGGTTTTCGGGGGTTCGATTTAATAATTAGTTGCCGAGATACTTTTTGATATTCGAAACGTTAACTATTTTTTCGTTGCCGACTACAAGCGTGGGTGCTTGTTTCAAACCGAGTTGTTTTGCAAGTTCGGGTTCGTCCTCAACGTAAACCTTGCGGTAACTTACGTTCGCTTTGTCAAGAAGCGACGCCGCGATACGGCAGTTGGGGCAGGTCTTGGTAGCGAAAAGGATAGTTTCGCCTACGTTGGTGTTGCAGTCGCATTCAGTTTCGTTCTTGTCCGCAGATACGTGTACTTGGTTCTTGTTTATAACGTCGTACTGTACGCGGTCTTTGTATTCCTGCGCCTTACCGTCGTTCCAGTTTTGAACGGGACGGTAGTAACCTGTGATACGGCTGTAAACTTCTGCGTTTTCGCCGCATTCGGGACAGGTGAAGTGTTCGCCTGCGATATAACCGTGATTCTTACATACCGAGTAGGTGGGCGAGATAGAGTAATAGGGAAGTCTGTGGTTTTCTGCTATCTTGCGTACAAGGTTAGCCGCTGCTTTCCAATCGGGAAGTTTTTCGCCGAGGAATGCGTGGAATACCGTGCCCGAGGTGTAAAGGGTTTGAAGGTCATCTTGGATTGCAAGTGCTTCAAAAATATCATCGGTATAGCCAACGGGAAGGTTGCTCGAGTTGGTGTAATAGGGAGTGCCGTTTTCGTTTGCGGTGAGGATCGAGGGGTAACGGCTTACGTCATGCTTTGCAAGACGGTATGCGGTGGATTCCGCAGGAGTTGCTTCGAGGTTGTAAAGGTCGCCGTATTTTTCCTGATAGTCGGAAAGTCTTTCACGCATGTGGTTAAGAACACGCTTGGAGAATTCCTGAGTTTCAACGCTTGTCATATCCTTGCGGATCCATTTTGCGTTAAGACCTGCTTCGTTCATACCGACAAGACCGATAGTAGAGAAGTGGTTGTCGAACGAAGCGAGATCACGCTTGGTGTAGGGATAAAGACCTTCTTCAAGAAGTTTGGTGATAATGGTTCTCTTAACCTTGAGCGAACGAGCCGCAATATCCAAAAGGTGGTCGAGGCGCTTCATAAAGTCTTCTTCGTTTGCCGAAAGATAAGCAAGTCTGGGCATATTAAGGGTTACAACGCCGACAGAACCTGTGCTTTCGCCGCTTCCGAAGAAACCGCCCGACTTTTTACGGAGTTCACGAAGGTCAAGACGGAGTCTGCAGCACATCGAACGAACGTCGCTGGGCTCCATATCGCTGTTGATATAGTTCGAGAAGTAAGGAGTACCGTATTTGCTGGTCATTTCGAACAACAACTTGTTGTTTTCGGTTTCCGACCAGTCGAAATCTGCGGTGATGGAGTAGGTGGGGATAGGATATTGGAATCCTCTGCCGTTTGCATCGCCTTCGATCATAATTTCGATAAACGCCTTGTTTATCATATCCATT
>JAZRUR010000018.1:0-1673 GCA_045652625.1 Eubacteriales bacterium
GAAAATACCTCTTCGTTGTCTTGGAATAGAGTTTTTTACAGCTGTCTTCGGAATTATCCCGTTGATCATGTACGGAGTAAGCGTTCAGGGCTTTGCGTATTGTGCAATAAGCTGTATTTTGTTTGAAATTGCCCTTTTGGATTATAGAACAATGGAAATATCCGATTTTGCAAATCTTTTGATTGGACTTATTGGTATTGCATTGATGATTTATGAGGGTAGTTATCTTTCATCGCTGATAGGTTTGGTGTGTGTAAGCATTCCGTTCTTAGGACTCGCACTTTGCGGTGTGATGGGCTACGGCGATGTTAAGTTAATGGCTGCAGTCGGTGTTCTACTTGGAATAAAAGGCGTTTTGTTTGCCGCGTTTGCCGGGATTGTAATCGGTTGTTTTGCGGCGATTATTTTGAAATTCAGAAAAACATATGACTGGAAAAGCGAAATTGCATTTGGTCCGTATCTTTGCATCGGCAGTTATCTGTCTATGCTTATTGGACCTCGTTGCATTGAGCTTTACCTATCACTAATTCAATAATAAGGAGAATCATCGACATGAGATTTTTTAAATCAACCCCTAAAAAGAAAAAAACAAATTCTAAGCGCAAGGGCTTTACCCTTGTAGAACTCTTGGTTGTAATCGGTATCCTTGCAGTACTCGCTGCAGTTGCTATTCCTAGCGTTGCCGGCCTTATCGAAAAGGGTAATGTGTCTACCGACACCCAGAACGCAACCGAAATGACAAATGCAGTTACTCGCTGGGTAAGTGAGTACGAGCTATATATCGCAGAGGTTAACTCCGGTACCGTTGACGACGCCGATCCCGTTGCCGGTCGTGTTTCTAACACAATCACGACTGTAGATGCGGACTTTGATGCAACTGACCGTGAAGTTGTTAAGCTCTTCGAAAAAGGCGTAGACGGCACAGTTGAAAGCGCTACTGTCGGCAGTATTGATTACCGTACCAAGTATCCTACCAGTGAGGCTATGGTTAAGGCCGTTATTTCCAACTACACCCAGATCAAGGGTGAGTCCTTCGAGCCTAAGCAGAAGACTATGAGCTTCTTCTATTGCCCGAGCCTCGGCGCTATTGTGTTCGCAGACAGCGATGCAACCGTTTCTGACTTGAATGCACAGTATAAGAACGGTATTGACGCTAAGGGTAATGCCCTTGACGATGACACTGTATGGATTAACCTTACCACTGACACTGCAAATGATGTTGTAGGCAGCGGTTCCTAACTTCAAGCAGCGACACCGCTGCAGCCAAATATATTAAGGAGTCTTCGGGAGCGTTATGCTCCCGAAGATAGCCTGATTTTCGCGGAGGACATATGAAAAAAGGTTTTACTTTAGTCGAACTTCTGTGTGTTCTCGGTATAGTTGCCATTTTATCGACAATATCGGTCCCCGTGCTGAAAAGAGCAGATGAAAACAGCCGTGACAAAGCCGATAACGCCATGATTTTGGTCTATACTAAGGCTTTGGAAAGTTACAGACTGAATGATTACGGTGCTTTTGCTCGAGTGCCAAATAAAAGAGTCACCTTCGAAGAAAACGGAAGGGTAAAAATCAACTCAGAACTAAATATGAGCAGTGATGAGATTGCCGCGCTTTCGAATTCCGGTAAGGGTATCTATCCGCAGACTAAAGCAGAATGTCTTGCGGTTATTAAA
>JAZRUR010000019.1:0-18869 GCA_045652625.1 Eubacteriales bacterium
GCTCAGTTGGTAGAGTCGCGGTCTCCAAAACCGTTGGTCCTGGGTTCAAGTCCTAGTGCCCCTGCCAAAATCCTGCATGAATTTGCAGGATTTTTTCTTTTCCTTGCATAAATTTTCGGTTTTTAACAATTTTTATACCGATTTTTCTAGCATAACCAATATGATTACGACGCACGTGTGTTTGGAGCGTTGGTTGCGATTTCATCCGTTCCAAAACCGCGGTAAGTTTTCCGTCTGTTACATCATCAAAAGAGCTGCAAAGAATTATTTTTGGGAACTCGAATGATGGTTGAAAAATATTCAAAAAACGAGTTATTGATTATTCATATGCAATTTGTTATTATATGATTGAAAGCAGAGCTCGCTTATCAAATACCGAAAGGGTTGATATAAATGATAAATATAGGTATTAGAATCAAGGAATTACGTAAAAAGAAAGATATGACACAGGAAAAGCTTGCAGAATATCTTAACGTATCTTTCCAAGCGGTTTCAAAATGGGAAACAGGCGTAGCATCGCCTGATTTATCGATGATTGTACCTTTGGCACGTCTTTTGGGTGTTTCTACTGATGAACTATTAGGTGTTTCAGAAGAAAACTTTGATACTCGTCAAAACGAGCTTCAGGCGCTTTATGATGAAACTTGGGAAACGGGAGATACTGCTAAACGATATGAAGTTGCACAGAGCGCAGTAAATGAATATCCGGGGAATTTCTATTATCTTTTATGGCTTGCGGAAGCGGAATCTACTTTTGCTACTCACAATTTTGAAAATGGTTTGCCTGAACAAACCATGCATTTTGAAAATGCGGTAAAGTATTTTGAAATGATTATTGAGGACTGTAATGACACGGACATTAGAAATGATGCGTTATATGGTATCGTTTTGAATCTTCCTATATTAGGAAGACACGAAGAGGCAGAAAAATATGCAAGACAACATCCTGATAGTGATGAGTTGCTCTTGTGGTGCTTGAAAGGCGAAAATAAGGAAAAGCAACGTCAGATTTTAATCGAGCGTTCTCTGTATAATTTAGTATCTAAATTGGAATTTGGACAATCGGATCTTCCTTCTATTCAGGCAGCAGAAAAAATCATCAAAGTAATTTGCGATGATGGTAATTATCTGTTCATGAATGAAATTTTGTTATTTAACAGTTATTTACAAGCTGTTTGTCTTACTCGCGACGGTAGATATGATGAAGCGATTGAAAAAATGAGAGAATGCCATTACTATGCTATCGAAGGAGATAAAATGCATGAGTTAGCAAAAGAAAAACCGCTGAATTACACATGTCATATTTTATCTAAACTTTCATTTGACGGAAAGGAATATATAAAAAGCGGAACCGAAAGTCAATTAGATAACTTCCGAGAAGTTCTTCGTCGTGATAGACTTGCGCCGTTGCGTGAGCGTGATGATTATAAAGAATTGCTTGAGTTGTAATTTATAAGTGAATAAAGCCACCGCCGAGATTTCTCGGCGGTGTTTCTTTGTTTATGGCAATCTACCTATTATCATTTGAGCATCATTTTCCCAACCGTTCTGCCTATTGCATCATAAAAAGAGCATCAAACGCTTCTACATATTTCCGCCTTCAATGAAACATTGACCGCAACAGAATACATACAATAATCGATTCCGCCGCTTTTCACATACCAATCCTGAGCAAGCATATCAAGAGGCGAATTTCCATAGAGGGTAATAAGTCCTGCAGGAAAATGCTTTTTGTAGAGCGTAAAATATCCTTTAAGGTTATCGGAACGTGAATCAACACGAGTGGCATTCATTCTGAGCCGCTCAAAGTTCTCGAGCCATTTCGGGATGACGGGCTGTTTATCGGGATACAAGATATAAACATCGACGTCATGCTCTGCTTTCAGCGTAAAACACGGTTCGTTCTCGGGAATTAGTTTATCGTTTCCGCAGGTCAAGATATGAATACAACCTTGCAGTTCTTCGGGTATATAGTTGAAGATATAATCTCTATCCATATACTGCGGTTCGTTAGGCGAAAATTTGCCAATCGAATATTCTCTTCCTGACTCTACTTTTATAATCTGTATGTCCTTCATAAACTCTTCCGCCTTGGTGTAATAAGTTATTCTTTGATTATATCAACGATATAAAATCGTGTCAATTGTATTGAGGAAATTTCCCTGAAACGAACGCGTAATTAAACCGCCGAGGATTCAGCGGTGGTTTTTAACACTTTGGCATAATTATGTCAAGTATTTTTGTGAAATTTATTATTGAAATAGTGTGAACAATATTGTATAATATTAATAGTATAATAGTATGATAAAATGATACTATAAAAATTAAATCATACAGGGGGTAGAGAACATGAAAAAATTAACGTCAATTTTCCTTATTGTTGCAATGCTTATGTTTTGCCTTCCTTTTTCGCTGATTGCGCAGGGAGCGACAGAAAGCAATGCTCAGCAAATCGAGTACACGGGCGGTTGGAATCCGTCGAATTACGATCCCGCGGACGCATCTACGTTGTATCAAGGTAAGGTTGCGGTAAGAAAAACTATTGCGCCTACCGAACTTGAGAATTATTTCGATATAACGCTCGAGGTGGTTGCTAAGCCGCAAGAGCAGGATCAATCTGTCGGAGTCGTTGTGGTTATGGATATTTCTAACACAATGAATTCGACACACACCGGCGAAGCCGAGGGCGAAAGTCGCTTGGTAGAAGCAAAAGCGTCTATAAATAACTTTATCGACCTTTATG
Source organism: Eubacteriales bacterium (assembly GCA_045652625.1). Classification (GTDB taxonomy): domain Bacteria; phylum Bacillota; class Clostridia; order Oscillospirales; family CAG-382; genus Coliplasma. The sequence goes on from JAZRUR010000019.1 coordinate 2,744, forward strand.
CGGAATCTGATCAAATCAGTACGGACAGAGAGTTTGCGTTGGTTACCTTTAATTCCCATGCGGCACTCGCTATTGAGCCTACTGCAATCACGCCGAATAATGCCACAACGATTAAAAATAAAGTTGATGCGATTGTCGCTCCGTACGATCCGACTTCGCATTTTACCAACATAGAGGGCGGTCTTCAACTTGCAAAAAACATAATGAAGTTGTCGGACGCAACGTATAAATACATTGTCTTTGTTACCGACGGTTTCCCCACGACCTATATCCAAAGCGGACGTGACAGCACTTCGAGAATTGTAGGCTACGATACCTATATGACCGGCAGTTACGACGCAAGTAAACTTAATAACGACGGTTATTTTGCGGACTCTGTGACCGGCACACTCTGCCTTTACGGCACAAGTTATTCCGACGAGGCGGCTGCTCGTGCGGCGGCAGTTGCAAAAACCATTAAAGATGACGGACTTAATATATTTACAATAGGTATTGATGTCGGCGCTCAGTCGGTTCAGGAATACGTTGACCAAACCGCAGGTCAAGGTTTCAGCGTTGTCGACCGCAGAGGCCAAGTCTACGAAATAGGCAACACTACCGACTCGTATAAAAACTGGCTTTCGACCACTATCGCAGGCGGTCCTCTCCTTGGAATTTCTCAGTTCGAAGGACACCGTTATGCTGCAGGTAACGATCAAGCCGCTTTGAACACCGCGTTCTCGAACATTTTGGACGCTATACAGATTGCTCCGTTGTTCTCCATACGCGAGGCAAATACTGCCGATCCGATGAGCGAGTACGTAGAGTTTTTGAATTTCTACGGTTATGACGGATCTGTGTGCGATTCTATCAAGAATAGCGACGGAGAAGTTGTTGCAACCTTTGATGATGACACCGATACCATTAATTGGGTTCTTATAGGATCCGAGTTCGAAAAAGACGAAACCAACGGTATCTATATCTTTAAGATTTCGTATAGAGTCAGACTTATGAACGAAATGGCGGACTTTGTTTCGTCGGAGGCTGTTAAGACAAACGGAACCACAACCCTCAGTTTCAAGACGGTTGATAGTGACGGCAACATACTGTACGGCGATAATAAAATAGAGTATACTATTCCCGAAGTAGCGGGCTATCTCGGAACTTTGGAATTCGTGAAGTGCGATTCCGAGGACGAAACGCCTCTTTCGGGTGCCGAATTCAAACTCTGCCACAACGGCGACGAATGCAGTATCTGCAACGGTGATGTGAATATTGCGGATATGGACGCCAAATCGGATGAAAACGGCAAGGTGTTGTTTGAAAATATCCCCTCGGGACACGAATATACTCTTACCGAAACAAATGCTCCCGAAGGATATATCCTTGAAGAAAAAGAATATTCGGTTGCAGTCAACTACGGAACAACCTATATCGACGGCACCGAAGTTGAACAGGATAAGGCGTTTTATAATACCAAAATCGCACCTGTAGAAATAGACTTTGCAGTCAATAAAACTCTCGTTGATGATTTCGGCGACAGAACACTTAAAGACGGCGAATTCTCTTTTGAACTTACGGGCGAGGGCTACGAGGGCTTCTCGGTCAGCGAAACCGTAACGAACGACGAAGACGGAAATGCTGCTTTTGAAACTGTCGTTTTGGATAAGGCGGGGGAATATACCTTTGTAATTTCCGAAATAAAGGGCGAAGACGAAACGATTGAGTACAGCGATGACGTTTGTACCGTAACCGTCGTAGTGACCCAGAACGGCGACACCTATGATTTCGAAACCTTTATAAACGGCACCTCGGTCGGAAAATGCAACAGCGTTATTTTCGAAATTGAAAATAAGGTGCTCGAACCGATTGTTTCCGAACCCGAAGTTTCCGAACCCGAGGTTTCCGAACCCGTTGTTCCGGGTGACGGCTCTAATATGATTGTCTGCTTCATTTTGGCTGTAACAAGCCTATGCGCGGCATTTTATGCGTATAAGCGTGTAAGACATACGGCAGAAAGTCTTGATTATTAATCTTATATTTATATGGTTGCCGCATTAATTTGCGGCAATCTTTTTTTGATTTGGCCTAAGAGGATTTGATTAAACAATACCGCCGAGGATTAAATTCCCCTCGGCGGTATGTTTTTTTGGTCGTTGCGCACTCGCCGTTAATTCTAACCGTGAAAACGTATCGGTCGGTGCGGTTGTGGCCGTTCGGTGCTTTGGTACAAGTATAATAAAAAACGGAAAAGACTATTTACTTTTGTCGCAAAATGGGGTATAATACCAATAACTTTTGAATTTAAACAATTTAAGGAGTGTCATTTTAATGAAACTTTCACCTCTTCAGATTGCAAGATACCAGTATGCCCCTAAATTGCCGGGCATGCTCAGAAACGGTATTTCCGAAATCTGCGTTAAGAACGGCGACGTTACCGAAAGCGTTGCGGATCAGGAAAAAATTAAGGCTTTGTTCCCCAACACCTACGGCAAGAACGAAATCACTTTTGAAATCGGCAAAAACACTGCTGAAGCAAAAAAACAGGTTGTTGGTGTTATTCTCTCCGGCGGTCAGGCTCCCGGCGGACATAATGTTATTTGTGGCTTGTACGATGCATTAAAGGCAACCGATAAGGACAATGTTCTTTATGGCTTTAAAGGCGGTCCGAGCGGTCTTTTGGAAGACGATTATATTATTTTTGATGATGATTACATCAATCAGTACCGTAATACAGGCGGCTTCGATATTATCGGTTCGGGCAGAACCAAACTCGAAACCGAAGAACAGTTTGCTGTTGTAGCAGAAGTTTGCAAAAAGCACGGTATAAACGCTGTTGTTATTATAGGCGGTGACGACTCGAACACTAATGCTGCTGTTTTGGCAGAGTATTTTGCTGCAAACAACGCAGGTATTCAGGTTATCGGCTGTCCCAAAACTATCGACGGCGACCTTAAGAACGAGGATATCGAATGTTCTTTCGGTTTCGATACCGCGGCTAAAACCTATAGCGAAATCATCGGCAACATCGAACGTGATGCTAACTCTGCGAAGAAGTATTGGCACTTCGTTAAGGTTATGGGCCGTTCTGCTTCTCACGTTGCATTGGAATGCGCACTTCAAACACGTCCCAACATCTGTCTTGTTGGCGAAGAAGTAGCCGCGAAGAAGATGTCTTTGGCGCAGATTGCAGACTATATTGCAGATTCTGTTGCAGTTCGTGCGGCAAAGGGTTGCGGTTTCGGCGTTGCGATCATTCCCGAAGGTATTGTTGAGTTCGTTCCCGAATTCTCTGTACTCATCGCTGAAATAAACGAACTTCTCGCAGGTGAAAAGACTGCAGAATTCAATGCACTTCCTACCTGGAACGATAAATATGCATTTATCGAAGCGGGTCTTACTAAGGAATCCATGGCTGTTTTTGCTATCCTTCCCGAATCTATTCAACAGCAACTTTTCTTAGAACGCGATCCTCACGGTAACGTTCAGGTTTCGCTTATCGAGTCCGAGAAACTTTTCTCTGCACTTGTTAGCGACAACCTCAAGGCACGTAAGGCAGCAGGAACATTCAACGGTAAGTTTTCTGCGCTTCACCACTTCTTGGGTTATGAAGGCCGTTGCGCATTCCCCTCTAACTTCGATGCTGACTATTGCTACTCTCTCGGATACAATGCATTTATGCTTATCCAATACGGCTATACCGGCTACCTTTCTAAGGTTTCCAACCTCAGCAAAGCTGCTGAAGAATGGGTTGCAGGCGGTATGCCTATGACCAAGATGATGAACATCGAAAGAAGAAACGGTAAGGACAAGCCCGTTATCCGCAAAGCGCTTGTGGAATTAGATGGCGAACCGTTTAAGTACTTTGCTGCTCATAGAGCAGAGTGGGCAGAAAACACCTGCTTCGTTTATCCCGGTGCTATTCAGTACTTTGGTCCGAGCGAAGTTTGCGATGCAACCACGATCACCTTGGCTCTCGAACAGGGCAAAAAATAAGTCGTTGATTCTATCAACTGATGTTATCTGATAACAAAAAACACCGCCGAGGATTCGGCGGTGTTTCTTTATCTGTTTTTGCATAGCATATCATAAGTGTTTCTACGGAAAGTAACCGAGTACGCGGCATGAGTATATAATAATATAATGAGGTCTAATAAAATTACAGTTTAAAGTGCATATAACCTTGAAATATTCACGTTGGCGACGCTTTTGATGCATACAATGATTGGAATTTGTCGGTTTTTATTGACAAAATGAGTTAGGTTTGTTATAATTAGTTGGATAACTAAATGGTGTAATATGGCTTTTGTGTCCATTTTGTGTTTTATGACGCATTTGTGCACAACGTTTTGTGTTTCGTTCGCTTTTGCGACGGGACGTTACGTAAGAATGTTTCTTCGGTAGGTGAACAATGGGCATCAGAAAATATATAAAAGATTACCGTAAGGAATATATCGTCAAGCCAAACGGAAAACCCGGTGTAACGGCTACGTATATAGGTAAGTATTACCGCTTTATCGCTGATGAAGATAGTATCAAAAAAGCGAGATTTGTGTTTGCCTGTCTTTCGGTTTTTGCTACCGTTTGTTGCATTATCCCGTTTTGTTATAAGTCTTCTGCTTCGCACACGATTTATGTGTCTGTGCCGCATGTCATTTCGCTGTTCCCGCTTGTTCATCTTCTTTTGGGCGTTTATGATCTTTATTTTAGAAAACCGCCTTTTATAAGAGAGTTCAGAGACAAAACCGAGGGACGGATAACCAATGCCTCTGTTGGTGCTATGTGCTGTTTGGGCATCACTGCGATAGCCCAAATCGTCAACAGCGCGCTTTCGGGTTTTGCGTTGGGCGACGTGGCATTTTTCGTTCTTATCGCTGTCGCTTGTGCGGCGGTCGGTTATGTATTTTTCTCGCGCAAGGTTCTTGCGACCGAGGAATGCGATAAAAACGGAGATGAAGAATAAGCATTAATTAAGTTATATTTGCGGTGACGCAAAGATAAAAAACAACAAAAAATTTTCAGGAGGAAATTCTCATGAAGAACGCACTTAGACTGTTGGCATTGCTTCTCGTTGTTGTAATGTCCCTTTCTATTGTGGCTTGTGGCGGTGGCGAAGACACCTCTACAGACAGCAGTGCCGTTGACACTAGCAATGACGGCACCCAAGATACGGCTGATTTGGACGCTGTAAGCGACAAAGCGGCTCCCACACCTGTTATACCCGAGTATAACGGAAACGACACCCTCGTTGTAGGCTATGACCTTTTCTCTGAAAAGTTCAGCCCCTTCTTCGCAACTACCGCTTACGACCAGGACGCGGCTAGTATGACTCAGGTTGGTCTTCTTACTTCTGACCGTGAAGGTAACATTATCCTTAAGGGTATCGAAGGCGAAACCAAACCTTACAACGGTACAGACTATACCTACAACGGTATTGCTGACTGTGTAATTACCAAGAACGATGACGGCACTATCGTTTACGACTTCACTCTCCGTGAAGACGTATTCTTCAGCGATGGTGTTAACCTCACCGCTGACGACGTAATCTTTACGATGTACGTTCTCTCTGACCCCACCTATGATGGTTCCAGCACCTTCTATGCTCAGCCTATCGTTGGTATGGAAGAATACAGAAGCGGCGTTACTGCTCTTTCTGCTCTTATCCTTGCTGACGGCCCTGACAAGACCAGCGACTTCTACACCGCTGAACAGGCTGAATACTACTGGAATGCTTTTGATAAAGCAGGTCTTGCTTTTGCTACCGGCATTCTCGATGACATCATCGCAGAATATGGCGAAGCATACAGCGTAACCGACTATGCAGGCGCAGCAGCACTTTGGGGTTACGAAGAAATCGCAACCGCTGAAGACTTCTGGAACGCAATGCTCGACAACTACGGTTACGATATCAGCGCTAACGGTCTTGATTACGAAGCATTCAATGAATCCATCGTTGACCTTATCAACGCTGAACTCGGCGACAAGGCTAACGAATACGCTGCAGGTATTGTTACCGGCGAATCCGCTGCAAACATCGCAGGTATCGAAAAGACCGGCATGTACTCTCTCAAAGTTACTATGAAAGAGTTCGACGCTACTTCTATTTACCAACTCGCTGTTTCTGTTACTCCTCTCCACTACTACGGCAGCAGAGATGCATTCAAGTACAGCGAAAACAAATTCGGTTTCACCAAGGGTGACCTCTCCGGCGTAAAGGCTAAGACTACTCAGCCTCTTGGCGCAGGTGCATACAAGTTCGTTAAGTACGAAAACGGCGTTGTTAACTTCGAACGCAACGAATACTACTACAACGGATGCCCCAAGATCAAGTACATCAACTTCCAGGAAACCGACGCAGGTAACAAGTTTGCAGGTGTTCAGGCTGGTACATTCGATATCACCGACCCCAACTTCGATACCGCAACCGTTGACGCTATCAAGAACGCTAACGGCGGCGAACTTACCGGCGACGCTATCACTACTTACACCGTTGACAACCTCGGTTACGGTTACATCGGTATCTGCGCTAACACCGTAAAGGTTGGCGACGATAAGGCTTCCGACGCTTCCAAGAACCTCAGAAAAGCATTTGCTACCCTCTTCTCTGTATATAGAGAAAGCGTTATCGACTCCTACTACGGCGACAGAGCATCTGTCATCAACTATCCTATCTCCAACACTTCTTGGGCAGCACCTAAGCCTGCTGATGAAGGTTACGCGATCGCATACTCGACTGACGTAGACGGCAAGGATATCTACACCACCGGCATGACCGAAGAAGAAAAGTTTGACGCGGCTCTCGAAGCAGCAGTTGGCTATCTCAAGGCTGCTGGTTTCACCTATGAAAACGGCAAGTTCACTGCAGCACCCGAAGGCGCATCGCTTTCTTACGAGGCTATCATTCCTGCAGACGGTATTGGTGACCACCCTGTATACGCAGTATTCACCAACGCTAAGAACGCACTTGCTACCGTAGGTATCGAACTCGTTATCAATGACCCCTCCGATTCTAACGTTCTTTGGAACTCTCTCGATGCAGGCGAATGCCAGATTTGGGCGGCTGCATGGAACGCAACTGTTGACCCTGATATGTATCAGGTTTACCACAGTTCCAACATCGTAGGTCTTGAAGGTTCTACCGGTTCTAACCACTACAGCATCACTGATGAAGAACTCGACAAACTCATCATGGAAGCACGTACCAGCGAAGATCAGCAGTTCAGAAAGGCTACCTACAAGGAATGTCTCGAAATCATCCTTGACTGGGGCGTAGAAGTTCCTGCTTACCAGAGACAGAACGCTGTTATCGCTTCTACTACCGCAATCAATATCGAAACCATGACTCCTGACATCACCACTTTCTGGGGCTGGATGAACGATATTGAACTTCTCGAAATGAACTAATAGCAGAATCGGTTATCTGATTAATTAAATCATTGATTTTTCGGTAAGAGTCTGCGGATTCCGCAGACTCTTACTTGAATATTGGCAACCGCTCATTTTTACACAGGACGGTGAAATCTTATGTTGAAATTCATTATCAAGCGTCTGCTTTACTGTGCGCTGATACTGTTTCTCGTAATGTTTGTCATCTATACTTTGATGACAAGCCTACCTTCGGGATATATTGAAAAACAAGCCCGTATGCTTTCTCAACAACCCGGCACTCAAAAGAGTTATGAACAATGGGTTGATGAAATGGAAGCCAATTTGGGTATGGATAAAGGCCTCTTTGAAGGTTACTTTACTTGGCTTGGAAATGCCGCAAAGGGCGATTTCGGCGAAAGCTGGAACTGGACTGTCCCTGTTGTGGATAAATTCCAGTCTGTTATATGGTACAGTTTTGTCCTAAGCCTTATAGCATTTATATTAGAGGTGGCAATAGCCATACCGTTAGGTATTCTTGCCGCAAATAAGCAATACGGCGTTGCCGACTATACCATTTCCGTCGTTGCACTGATAGGTATATCAATGCCGACCTTCTTCCTTGCTTCTTTGTTGAAATTGGTGTTCGCTGCAAAACTCGGCTGGTTTGACATCGGCGGTATGCAGGGCAGAGGATACGAACAACTCGATGCTTTTGGCAAGTTTTTGGATACTTGTCATCACATGGTCTTGCCCGTTATAACTTTGACAATAATAGGCATAGGCGGTCTTATGCGTTATACCCGTACTAACACTCTTGAAGTTCTCAATGCTGACTACATCAGAACCGCGAGAGCAAAGGGTCTTTCCGAAAAACGCGTAATAGGCTACCATGCTTTCAGAAATACACTTATCCCCATTGTTACCATAGTAGGCGGTTCGTTGCCCGGTCTTTTCTCGGGTGCGCTTATAACCGAAACCCTCTTTGACATCAGAGGTATCGGTTTCGTTTCCTATCATTCAATGGTTAACGGCGATATACCGTTTACAATGTTTTATTTAGCGTTTTCATCCATTCTTATACTTTTGGGCACCTTGATGTCCGATATTCTCTATGCGGTGGTTGACCCACGCGTAAGATTAAGTTAGGAGGTGCCGTAACGTGAGTGACAAGCGACAAGACGAAAAACTTAACGATAAAAATGTTGCTCCCGAACAGGGTAATGACAGTTCCAAAATGGCTTTGGACGATGCGGCACGTGTTAAGGTTTTAAGCCCTGCCAGATTGGTATTTAAACGTTTTATCAGAAACAAACTTGCTATTTTAGGTACGTGCATATTAGTAATATTGTTCCTTTTCTGTTTCTTGGGTCCTGTTTTTTATCCCTATGGCGAAACCGAAGTTTTTCACGGTTGGCGTGAACAAAACGGCGACTACGCCTACGCCCAGATCAGAACCGAGTATGTGTCTTTCTGGAATCCCGACTGCGATAGCGAAATAAAGCAGTCTTTGAGTTATGTTGAACGTAACGTAAACAGCACTATTTCTAAAATGGCTGCTGCAGAAACCGAAGAAGAATCGTTAGCATACCAAATTCAATCCGACAGCGGTGCATACTATGAACTCGTAAAGTTCTCTGACGATACCTATGCACTTAAAGACAGTACTTACGTAATCGTTGCCGACTATTTCGGTACAGCGTTAAACGGCGTTGCCACCTTCAGAGAGGGTTTTGACGCGCTCGGCGCTGAATTTAATGCTGCTGCGGCGGCAGGTATCAAAACCGGCAGTTTTGAATTTGACGGAAAAACCTACGATATCGTTAAAGATAAAGACGGCAACAAGCAGGATTACGATATTTATTGCGATGTCGCTGCTGATGACAGCGAAACCTATTACTATTTCGTTGCTACCGTTCTTACTCCTGCGTTCTATGACGATAGCGATTATCATGCTTACAATAAGGATAGCGCTTTCAAATTCAATGTATACCTTTCTCACTATACCGATGTTGAGGAATATACTTACGACGGTGCAACTTACAGCACCAAAGACGAAGACGGCGTACTCATGCTTTATAAAAACGGCGAGAGATGCGCATTCTTCTCTGCATTTGCTGCAACAAGTAAAGGCGGCAATACCGTGCTTAGTGCCGATTTTCAGTTGGCGCTCGAATCTGTTATTACAGAAATGAACGAAAATGCCGCTGCAGTAGGTTCTGAAGTGAGATTTACTGCACTCAGCCCGAAACGTGTTGACGGCAAAGAAGTTGTTGACGAAAACGGCGAAAAGGTGTTGGTTGATACCGAATTTACCGTTAAGAGAGAACAAAACGACTACACCGTATGGTGTATTGACAGTACCTATGTAATTCTCATCTACGAATCGCCCAGCGCCGAGCACCCGCTCGGTACCGATGCAAACGGTATGGACGTTATGGCGAGAGTAATGTTTGGCGGCAGAATTTCGCTTATGGTTGGTTTTGTCGTTGTATTCATCGAAATGATCCTCGGCGTAATCATGGGCGGTATAGCCGGTTACTTCGGCGGCTGGATAGATAACATAATCATGCGTTTGGTTGACGTATTCTACTGTATCCCGTCGATGCCTATATTGATTATTACCGGTGCGCTTTTCGATGAATTGAATATGGACTATAAAGAACGTCTTGTTTGGATGATGGCGATACTCGGCATTCTCGGCTGGGCAGGTGTTGCCAGACTGGTCAGAGGTCAGATCCTCTCGTTAAGAGAACAAGAATTTATGGTTGCTGCTGAAGCATCGGGCTTAAGCACAAGCCGTCGTATATTCAGACACCTTGTACCTAACGTAATGCCTCAACTTATCGTTCAAGCAACAATGGGCTTGGGTAGCGTTATCATTACCGAATCGACTTTGTCGTTCCTCGGTTTGGGCGTAAAGCATCCGTTGGCAACTTGGGGTAATATGATGAATAACATCACCCAAAAGGTGGAATACCTTTCCGCTTACGCATATATTTGGGTGCCCATAGGATGTCTTATCTGCCTTGCGGTTATTGCCTTTAACTTTGTGGGCGACGGTCTCAGAGATGCCTTCGACCCGAAGATGAAGCGTTAAAGGAGGCGGAAAAATGAGTACAAAAAATACGACAAAAAAGAAATCCTCTTATATAAGCGGTAAGGAATCGCGTGAAATTTCCGCGTTCAACAAAAAACTTACCAAAAAACTCGAAAAACGCAGAGCAGCCAATAATGTTAATCCCGACACTTATATCACAACAATGCGTGATCCTAATAACGTTTTGGAATTGGATAACGTATGTACCTTCTTCTTCACCGATATCGGTACAGTAAAGGCGGTAGACGGTGTAAGTTTCGATATCCCCAAAAACAGCACTGTTGGTGTTGTTGGTGAATCGGGCTGCGGTAAGAGCGTAACTTCGCTATCTGTTATGCAGTTGCTCCAAAGACCTGTAGGTCAGGTTGTCGGCGGCGAAATCCGCTTCAACTTCGGTGACAACAAAGCGTATAATATCGTAAATGTTCCCAATTCCGAAATGATGCAGATCAGGGGCAACAAGATATCAATGATCTTCCAAGAGCCGATGACTTCTTTGAACCCCGTGTTCCGTATCGGTATGCAGGTTGATGAGGTTATCACGCTTCACAACCCCGAAATGAGCAAGGAAGACGTTAAGGCGAAAACCATTGATATGCTCAAGCAGGTTGGTATCGCAAACGCCGAAGGCGTTTACAAGATGTTCCCCCACGAATTGTCGGGCGGTATGCGCCAACGTGTTATGATCGCAATGGCGTTGGTATGTAACCCCGAACTTATTATTGCGGACGAACCTACTACCGCACTTGACGTTACTATCCAAGCGCAGATCTTGGATTTGCTTCAGGAATTAAAGGACAAGATCAATAGTTCCATTATGCTTATCACTCACGACTTGGGTGTTATAGCGCACATGGCGGACTATGTTGTAGTTATGTATGCAGGTAGAGTTGTAGAAAAAGGCACCAAAGAGGATATTTTCCATAACCCCATGCACCCCTACACGATCGGTCTTATGAAGAGTAAACCCTCGATCAATAAGACTGTGGATTCGCTCTATAATATCAGAGGCAGCGTTCCTAACCCTGTAAATATGCCGAACTACTGTTACTTTAAAGACCGTTGCGACAACTGTGTTGCCGAATGCGACGGTAAGTATCCGCCGGTTATTAAGGTTAGCGACACTCACTATGTATCTTGCTGGCGCTATGCAAACGAAGGTCAGATTATCGAATATCCCAAAACTGTAGATCCGGAGGTGCTGTTGGATGAACTCAAATAATTCTGTAAATCAGCCCATGGATAAGCCTATCGTTGAGGTACGCGGACTTAAAAAGTATTTTCCGATAAAGTCCAGTTTCTTTAAAGTGACTGTCGGTAATGTTAAAGCCGTTGATGACGTTTCGTTTAAAATCAAGGCGGGTACTACACTTGGCGTGGTTGGCGAATCGGGTTGCGGTAAGACCACAATGGGCAGAACAATGCTCCGTTTGTATCCTATCACCGAGGGCGAGGTATTATATCGCGGACTCAGTTTGGAAAAACTTACCGTTGCTCAGTTAAAGAAGGCTTTGCCGGATGATGCAAAGAGTACTGTTGCATCGAACAAAGAGGCACTTCTCGCTTACTTTGAAGAAAACGGAATTGACATCAATAAGTTAAGCAAATCGGCGCTTAATAAACTCCGTCCCGATATTCAAATCATCTTCCAAGACCCCTATTCCAGCCTTAGCCCCAGACTTCCCATAGGTGAAATCATCGGCGAGGCGGTGAGGGAACATAACATCGTTCCCAAGTCGGAATTCGATGATTATATCACTGAAATTATGTTGGCTTGCGGATTGCAGGAATACCATAAGGACAGATATCCTCATGAATTCTCGGGCGGACAGCGTCAAAGAATATGTATCGCACGTGCTTTGGCAATGAAGCCGAAGGTTGTTGTATGTGACGAACCTGTTTCGGCGCTTGACGTTTCTATTCAGGCACAGATAATCAACCTCCTTAAGGATCTTCAAAAGGAAAGAGGACTTACCTATATCTTCATTTCCCATGACCTTTCGGTAGTACAGCATATTTCCGATGACGTTGCAGTTATGTATTTGGGCAGTATGGTCGAACTTGCGTCAAAAGGCGACTTGTTTGCTAACCCTATGCACCCCTATACAAAAGCGCTTCTCTCTGCAATTCCTGTACCTGATCCCGATGTAAAAATGAACCGTATTGTTTTGGAGGGTGATCTCCCCAGTCCTGCAAATCCTCCTAAAGGTTGTAAGTTCCATACACGTTGCAGCGAGTGCTTTGAACGTTGCAAGAACGAAGCGCCTAAATTCAACGAGTATGAACCGGGTCATTTCGTTGCTTGTCACTTGTATGATAAGCAAAATAACGAGTAGGAATTATGAAAAAGCGCAACAAAAAAGTCTACGATGACGATGACGGAAGAGTAATATCGTCTATGAATGTAGACGGAATGCCTTGGTATAAAGAAAAATCAAAACCAAGTTCCGAAAAAAGAGAGCATAAGAAGTCAGAAGATGAACTGCAACTCACTAAAAAGGAACAACGCGCAATGATGGGCGGTGTGTTCGCCGCCGCGCTCTTGGTTGCAGGTGTGTTTGCCTTGGCGGCGTTGCTGTTTATTCTGTTCTGTGTTCACGTATGGCTTAAATGAACGTCAAAACGTAATATTTACAATAAAAAACGGAGCATTCCGAAAGGAATGCTCCGTTTTTGTTTTTATGTAATGTTTGACGACGTGCAATTTGGATTATTTGCCGTCTGCCTCATCGAGTTTTGCTTTGACCGATTTGATGTGCTTGTGTATTTCCAAAAGTTCCTTTCGGGTAGCAACCCCTAACTTTCCATAAAGGTTTCGGTTGTGGTATTTCAAGGTGGATTCTTTTATGTTCAGGTTTGCCATAATTTCTTTTGTTGTAACTCTTGCGATGTAGGCGTCATAGATTGCCTTTTCCGTGGGTGTCAACAATTTTAGTCCGTTTATAAAAATTTCTATGCGTTCGGGCGCGATAGTTTCGGCATCTATCGGCTTTTTCAGCATAATTTCGGGCGATGCCGTTACATAGTCGGAATAACTCTTTGCCGACTCGACCTGTTTGACGATTGCGCGTAGGCGTTGGTTTTCGTTCATGACCATGTGTGCGCCGAGCAAGAATAACTCGCTTATGATATACGAAACCGAAAGCATCTCGAACCCGATGCTTACAATCTGCTCTATTAACCAAACTCCGATATTTACAAATACCGCAATAACAACAATAGTGGCGTGCGACGTGCTGTCGATAGTCCTTTTTAACTGCGCACGAGCGATGACCGTAACCATAGCAGAGAAATAGCCGAGCAGATAAACAAGATATAACGGATGCAACGGCCCGTAAACTTTCACGAGGGTGGAAACACCGTCAACTACCGCAAAATAAACTTCTTTGTAGTAAATATCCAAAATCCCCGGACTTGCGGCGATAAGAAAAATAACCGTTGCAATTGCGAAAAGAACACCCGTCAAACGCTTTTTGTACTGCGTGTTGGTTAGGTTGAGTATAATCATCAACATCGACAAAGGCAAAAATACCGAGCCGAGATATGACACTCGGTTGGCCCAAAGTGCCGTTTGCAAAGAATTCGATACAGCCAAAAAGGTGTACCCGACGTTCACTATAAGTACGCAGGTGAATAGGGTGATGAACCAAAATCTGTTTTTGCGCACATAAAAAACGCAACCGACCAAAAGCAATAGCGAAAGCAACGCGGCGGCGCCGTAAATGAACGACAAACTGGCGTTTTTATCACCGACCGTGCCGCATCCCGTAAGATTGAATATTAAAAACAGCAAGACTATTACACTTGTAAACAATCTCTTCATTTTTATCTCCTATGAACTAAAAACACCGTGGTTTGACGGTCAAAACCCGAAAAAATGTGTGTTTTTTGCAAAAAAGCATCGTTCCCCATACTTTTGGTATGGGGACAACCGATATATAAGGTACTATAATTAAGGTACGTTAATACAGTACGTGGTTTTACACGTGTTAAGACATTTTTAACATTGTATCATAAGATGCGTATAATTTCAATAGCGTACAACACTTAAAATCAATGCTGAATTTGTCAAAAGTTAACCTCCCGATGCCATAAGGGGATAACACAAAATGCATGGCAAAAAAATCTCAAAAAGGAGAATCACAAAATGAAAAAACGAATTTTATCATTAGCACTTATTCTTGCAATGATGTTGTCTTTGATTCCGTTTGGCGTCATGACGGCAAGTGCGGCAGACGACACCATCATCGGCATTACATGGACCGGCGATGGATACAAAGTGCTATCCAACGGTATCTACCTGAATACTAAGAATCCGAAAATTCATACGGCTTCCGGAACGACGGTTAACCCCTCCAGCGGCACCGGCGCGCTGTACATCGACGAAGATTTTAATGTCCAGTTGGAAACTGAACCGGTATTAGGTGAAATCTATTATTTTGATGCGTGGATTTGGAATCCCGAGATGGAACAGAATATTACCAATGCCAATTCCACCATCCAATATACCGGATTCAGCAACGGCAAAGTACTCTCGGCAAAGAAAGCCTCCGATGGCGACATACAGGTTATGTGCTCTATCATGTACGGCGAATTGACCGGCGGCGTGAAAGCCATTGCTTCGGGTGTGGAATACGATAGCGCACTTGGTGGCTATGCCCCCGTGTTCTCTACACTCAAATGTGTTTCCACCGAAGGCAATGTGCTGGAACCCACCATGGTGTCCGGCAAGTATTCTTACTACGGAGCGGATTCCGACTGCCTTTATAAAACCTACAGTGGCGTAACTTTTAGTGATAAATTGACCACCGAACCTCAGGCCGGCGAAACCTACTACTCCTATTTCTCTTTGGATAGCATGGACGGCAACCTCCATATTGAAGAAGAATTGCTGAATATCCAAATTCCCGGATATAAAGTAGAGTTTGTCGAGGCTTATGAGCGCGATATGGGCTTTACATCCCGAGTCGTGTATTCCGTTACCAAGACTGCTCCCGTCTATGTAGGCGGTGTTGGTATGTTCGATGGTGATTATCTTGCCGTTGGCGCAACCGCTACAACCACTACCAAGCCCTCCGGTGGATATGCTTACTATAATGACGGCGTACTCACCCTCAACAACTACAGCTACGAGGGATACGGTTATTATTACGGCGAGTATTACGCAGTTATTTATGCAGATAATAGCCTGACTGTCGAGTTGAGGGGCGTCAACACTTTGGTTCAGACAGAGTCGGAGTCCGATTCAATCTACTCGAAGAACGGCCCTCTCGTAATCGAAGGCAACGGTAGCCTCACCAGCACTGACAAAGGTTATGCTATTTGGTCTGACAATGACGTCATCATTAACGGCGGCACCATTGTCACCACGGGTGGCTATAACGGCATTCGCAGCGAATATGCAGACGT
This sequence comes from Eubacteriales bacterium, assembly GCA_045652625.1. Taxonomy (GTDB): domain Bacteria; phylum Bacillota; class Clostridia; order Oscillospirales; family CAG-382; genus Coliplasma. The sequence continues at coordinate 18,597 of JAZRUR010000019.1, forward strand.
TATCATCAACGGCGGCGATATTACAGCAACAGGTAATAGCGGCATCTCCGCACAAAAGGGGTCTGTTATTGTCAACGGCGGTAATGTAGTTGCAAAGACTAACCATACCGACAATCTCGCTGTGCGTACATCCAATGGCCTCACCGTGACAGGCGACGCGACAATCCAAGCTTCTACAGAAGTTGACGGCGAACTTGGTGAGTACGTTGCCCATAACCTTGGTATCTACAAGAAGATTGTCATTACGGAAAACAGCGGCACGCTTGGCGACGT
>JAZRUR010000020.1:0-1786 GCA_045652625.1 Eubacteriales bacterium
TGATAAACTTAACAAAACCCAACTTAATGAGGCATGCGCAAAATTGTTATCAAGTGGTGTTTTGCGCAGTAATACCGAGGTTATACTCTATTCGTCTTTAAAAGGAACAGGTAGAGATACACTTTGGCAAAGAATTATCGAAATGGCCCTTGGAGGTAATAATGATACACAATAATATATCTGTATTAGATAACGGACATCTTGCTTTTGCAGATGCAGATGTTGTCGAGCTTGCAAAAAAATACGGGACACCGTTATATCTTATTGATGAAAACAAAATACGCGAAAACTGCCGTAAATACAAATCTACCGTTGAAAAATATTTCGGTTCTGAAAGTTTGCCGCTATATGCAAGTAAGGCCCTTTGTTATAAAGATATTTATCGTATTATCAACAGCGAAGGATTGGGAATAGACGTTGTTTCGGGTGGTGAACTTTATACCGCGTTAAGCGTTGGATTTCCTGCTGACAAAGTATATTTCCACGGAAATAATAAAACCGAATTCGAAATTACATACGCACTTGATAACAATGTTGGCTGTTTCGTTGTAGATAATTTCGATGAGTTGTATTTCCTTAACGATGAAGCGGCGAAAAGGGGAGTGGTGCAAAACATTTTGCTTCGTCTTTCCCCCGGTATTGATCCTCATACTCACCGCGCGGTAGTTACAGGTAACGTTGATTCGAAATTTGGTTTGCCTATCGAAACAGGTCAAGCGTTTGAATTTGTAAGCGCGGCACTTAATTGCAAAAATATAAATCTTGAAGGTATTCATTGCCATATCGGAAGCCAAATTTTTGATAAGTATCCTTTTACAGATGCGGCAAAGAATATGCTTGACTTTGCATTATTGGTTAAAAACGAACTGGGTTATTCGTTCAAAAAAATCAATCTCGGCGGCGGTATTGGCGTTCGTTATGTAGAAAGTGATTCCAAATCCGATATTGATGAAATAATGTGCGAAATCAAAAACGAGCTCGACGAGCTCGTTTCCGAAAGAGGTTTGGATAAACCTATATTCCTTTTTGAAATGGGCAGATACATTGCCGCAAATGCCGGTATGACACTTTATACCGTCGGTTCTGTAAAGGAAATCAAGGGTTACAAGAAATACGTTTCCATCGACGGTGGGATGTGTGATAACCCCAGATTCGCTTTATATCAATCAAAGTATACATTCTACAACGCAAGTAATGCGAATGGCAAACCCGAAGAATTAGGCACCATCGCAGGCCGTTGCTGCGAAAGCGGAGATGTTTTGAGTGACGAGATTAAACTTCAAAACTTCTCTCGCGGGGATATCCTTGCCGTTGCCGTTACGGGTGCTTATAACTACTCGATGTCATCAAATTACAACCGTGTTCCTAAACCTGCAATGGTTTCTATATCAAACGGCTGTGAACGACTTGTGGTTAAGCGTCAGACATACGAAGATATAATATCTAACGAAATTTAAAATAGCGATAAAAAGCGCGGTTTCTTGGCATTGACGGTTAAACCATCAAGATAGCCTAGGGTTGCGCTTTTTTTGCAGCCTAAAAAGGTAACAGAATACGCACAAAGGGCCTGAGATTTATAACCAATCTCACGGTCCTTTTTGTTTACCGCATATTTCCCGTCACCAACAAGAGGGTGACCGATATGAGCAAAGGACGCGCGGATTTGATGTGTTCTGCCAGTAATCAACTCTATTTCAAGAAGCGAAAATTCTCTATTCCGAGAAACAGAAACGGTGTTGTATTTTGTTATTGCGGACTTGGTGTCACGTGTTTCTTTATCTTTAAC
>JAZRUR010000021.1:0-43495 GCA_045652625.1 Eubacteriales bacterium
AGAGAAGAAGGATTATGATTTTCTTCATATATCCTCGACCTCCTCCAACCCTTGCATCACTTCCACCATTATTCGAGTGGCAAGGATAAATCCCGAACTGAATGCCTCTCGCTCGGTAATACAGGACAGTTCGCTTGTGCAATCCTTGAACTTTTCAAAGGTTTCTTTTTGTTTTTCTGTAAGCCCTACATTGAGTTCTTCCTCGTTTTTGCATATCAACTTGACGAGTTTATCCACCCTCGTCCCTCGCTTAATGTACCTCTCATGCGGACTGATGTTGCCGTAGTATAAATCTTCAAGTGTTGTCATGTGCGTTGCACCTCCTTTTTGCAATACAAACACATACCACAACACTTTTCATAAGTCCAGAGTTTTTTGAGTCCGTTTTATAGGACTACGCAATTAGTATAATAAAGAAAAGAAAGAATTTGAAAATTTCGTCTCAAATATCTTGTCTCGAAGCGTGTTTTATGCTATAATGAGAAAAACTCTATTTGAGGAGGGCTTATGGACTATCTAACCGATTCTTTAAATCGCTCGTGGCAGCGAATTTCATATAACAGTTCAACGTTTGAGCATTCTTTAAATCCTTTATATCGCAAACAAACCGGTTGCTACCTGACCTCATTGGATTTAACTTATCAAATGATGACAGAATTAGTGAACGCCCTTGACACAAAGGAACGTTGTATACTATATCAAAAACGATTTTTAGAACCCTGTGTTGGAACAGGCAACTTTGTTTTTGCATATTTGAGAGTATGTAAAAATCTCGGCTTTTCTCAGGAAGAGAATAAGTTGCTTCTCAATAATATTTATGTCTGTGACATCAATAAAGAAGCTTTGTTGGTATATAAAGAGAACCTTCGTGACTTTGCTGCTTCGTTTTTTGGAATTGAATTAGACGAAGAGTATTTCGCTACTCATATTGGCGGCGGCTTATTGTTTGATTTGGATTCAGATCTACCTCAATACATATCTATTTCCGATATTTTTCCCTCTCACATAATTAAAAACGGATTTGACATTATCGCAACCAATCCACCCTATAAAAATTTGAAAGCGGAACATAGCCACTATGTTAACGACGAACAGAAAAACCGTGACAAAAACAGATATTGGAGCATAGGAAAATTAGCTTCTTATTACTTTAATTATTCAACTTCAGGAACGTTAAATTTATATCGTCTATTTGTAGAGGAAATTGTTGAACACTATCTTGCACCAGATGGCATTTGCTCCCTTTTAATTCCCTCTTCTATTTTATCAGACAAATCCTGTTCAAAAATAAGAACAAGATTATTAGATGTTTGTTCTATAAAATCGTTGCATTTAATCTCTGAAAACAGCCATTATGTTAATGCCTCGCAAGCGTTATGTGCCATCTTATTGCAAAAAGGAAAGAAAACGGAGTATATAACTATAAATGGCACGCTTAATAACGATGTGCGCCAAAATGCTTGTGTTTCAGTAAATGATATAATAGATGAAACAACTGGGAATTCTTTTCTCGTCTTATCTGATAACGAATATCAGATTCGAAAAAAGATGAAATCGCACCCCACCATTAAAGAGCTTGGATATATTGACAATCTTCGTGGCGAACTTGATCTTACTATGAATAAAGAGTTCATTACAACTAACGAAACACCGTTCTCTCTTCTGCGCGGACGACATATTGGATACTACGAAACATTACAATCACCTGAAAAAGAGTTTGTAAATGAATCTTTTGTTGCGAAGACTGCAAAAAATAAATATATTAAAGAACACAGATTAGTCTGCCAACAGATTGCAAATATGTCGAAAAAGCGTCGTATTTCATTTGCTCTCGTTGATTCAAACCATGTGTTAGCAAATAGCTGTAATTTTATATCTTTACATGAAAACGACGATGATGTTGATATATATTACTTGATGGGAATTCTTAATTCAACCTTGATAGACTGGTATTTTAAACTTACAAGTAGCAATAATCATATCAACAACTATGAGATTGACAATTTCCCCATCCCTGTAACATATTCAAGAAAGGCTGATATTTCAATACTTGTGCAAACATTTCTTGCTACCAATGATGAAACCATTTTAGATAAGATTGATGCTTTAGTATACGAAGCCTATGGCATTTCTAAAAGCGGAGATTCACTTGTTGAGTCAGATCAAACTTTGAAAGCAGTTTCTGGGAAAAGGGATTTGATTCTCAATAACTTTTACCAAGACCTTTCTTGTATAATAAAAGGAATAACTAAATCTGAGTGTCAATCTATACTCGACGGACAGGCAACCGTAAAGGACATATCTTTTCAACGACAGCCGAACACAAATCCGTTTGAGAGAAAATTTCTCGAAAGCATCGAGAAGAAATATCAAAGGATATATGCAGGTCAAATTCTAAACCACACAACTTTTAAATTAAGCGATTTAGACTTAGAGATGATTAGACCTGTGCCTCAAGGTGGCAGTTGGAAAGACATACCTCAAGAAACTGTTCAAAAATCAAAACGATTGTCGCGCATATTTAAAACAGGCGGAAGAACAACATTATATGGAAGAATTGATTACTCTAAACCTTCTTATACCATAACAACATATTTTAATCGTCCAGGAAATGGCACCTATGTACATCCTGTTCACGATCGTGTGCTTAGTGTTCGAGAAGCTGCACGATTTCAATCTTTCCCTGACAACTATATGTTCTTCGGTAACAAAACTGATATGCTAAAACAAGTAGGAAACGCTGTTCCGGTTCTTATGGCGTTTAACATCGGAAAAACCATCCGCGAGAAAACTGGTTGTTGCACTTCGGTAGATTTGTTCTCTGGTGCTGGAGGAATGACTTACGGGTTCAAACTTGCAGGAATCAAGGCAGCTATCGCTAATGATTTCGAAGAAAGTGCGTGTGTAACACTAAAAACAAATTCTCCAGAAATTGATGTTCTTTACGGTGACATTACTAAAGAGGAAACTAAATGTGCGATTATACAGGCAGGTAAAAATGCACACGCTGATATCATTTGTGGTGGCCCGCCTTGCCAAGGTTTTTCACTTGCAGGTTTTCGAAAGAAAGATGATCCGCGTAATGAATTGTTTAGACATTTCGTTGATATTGTTTCGGAAGTCAATCCTAAAGTTATCGTATTTGAAAATGTTGAAGGCCTGTTAAGTTATCAAAGCGGTGAAACCTATCGTAATATTATTGAATTGTTTTCTGAACTTGGATACAATACGGAAGGTCGAAAATTACTCGCCAACCATTATGGAGTTCCGCAAAGAAGAAAAAGAGTAATCATTCTGTGCACACGCAAGGATTTAGATGTTATGCCTTCTGATTTATACCCAGATCCCATAACCCTTGATGACGACCATCAAATCACGGCATATGAAACAATATTTGATTTAGAAAAAATCGAATGTTCGGAAACAGCAAAATATGACAGTTCGTACTCTTCGCTAATGCTGCGATATCTCAAGGAGGAAATAAGTGCAAACAGATATGTCGATGAAATTAGCAAGCAGCGTAATGATACCGACAAGAATTTCAGCAAAACAAGCGAAGCTATACAATTGACACTTTTCTAATCTACAACACAAAATCGGATTCACAAGATAGTGAATCCGATTTTGTCTTATAAATATGAAATTATTCTACGCTGAACCAAAATCAACAAATTCTCCAATTGTGCTTTTGCATGATTAACATCGAGAGCGGTATTAATGCGGTTACAGATATTATGAAGAATATCATCTTCCTCCGTGGATAAATTGGGAGAAACATTTCGGTTATCTTTTTCCATATAATCATAGACCGCTTCAATTGCTATGCGTTGGTATCGAGCCATTTCGTATTTGCTGCGCTCAGTATGATGTCGAGGCACTTGCTGAACAATTTCTCCTAATTCATTAAACGAATATGAGTATTCGAAATGTTTGAAGTTTGGCTTTAAAAAGGCTTCAAGAAGAAACTCTTCACCATTACCGGGACATTGGTCTAAAACTCTCCAGAGTATATACATAAAGTTTGCCATGTTCTGTTTTAATGCATCTCTATATACACCAGCAATTTTGGGAATATTCGATGAATAGTTTGCTCTTATATATTCCCATATAATTTTAGAGTACCATGACATAGGATATATTCCCGTCCGGCTCTCCACCTCGATAATACTTTCGATATCCTCTAACTGCAGGCGATCTCGCTTTGAAGAATTTTCCCCGCTACCCATCGGCTGCAGATATCTCGGATCGTGAACAAATCCAAGAGAAATAGGCCCTATATGATCTGCGGATATTCCATTAAAGAAGGAACTACCCATAAACTGATTTGCCGCATGAATATTGCCGTCACTCCAATACTCATATGCCCGCCTATCACGAGTATATGTTTTCATATTCTCTTTTGAGCGACCTTTATCTTGTGTAGCACGACAGCAACGATTATATGTATGGAAGCCATCATATCGGTCCGGGAAGTTTGACATAGCACCAGGACCTAAGCACTTCTTTCCACCTTTTCTACATTGATACTCTAACGCTTCAATTATATCATCTTTATCTGCCGAACAATCCAAAGAGAGCTCGCCTTTTCCAATTAAAAATTGCGCAATCTTTTGTCGATCTATTCCTTTAGCCATAAGCTCATCCCATATATCGCCGATGTGATCGCAATCGGTAAAATCGGAATTGAACTCACGATTTAACGACTTTACAAAGTTGGCATTAGGATAGTGGTAATACAGCGACATTTCTCTGCCACATGTTTGGCACACTTTCCATTTTGTTGGATGAACAGCAAGCATTACATCGGCATAAAATCCATGTTTAATTTCTATATTCAGTTGATATGCCTTAGCCATGCACCAAGCTATTCTATCTTTGCCTATTTCGGATTCCGCAGTAGCGATCCAATTATAAGAGCCATCCGCTTTCTTGCTAATTCGCAAGCCTTGATAGTTCGGATGCTTTACTATTTTATCCATATATCTAATGAATCGAGGGTGCCATTTTCGTGTTTCTCTTGGCATAATATACCTCCTTATAATTTTAATAAACATTTGAGAAAAGATTATTCTTCAAAATATGTTTTGCATCCATCTAACACATATGTTTTCCAGTATTCATAAAACACAGGATCCATGTAATCTTGTTCAGTTTTTCCAAGTGATTTCAACTGAACTTTATCAGGAAAATCCACCTTACTCAAGAGTGAAGCCGGCTCTGTTCCAGTAACAATACGGTTTTTGTTTAAATGAGCAATCAATCGATTCACAACACTTATAACTTGATTATATCTTATTCCGTCTAACTCAAAATCTTCAGCATTTTTGATGTCTAAAGTTACTTCACTTTTCCCGTTTGTTAGGAAGGTTGGGATATCCTCATACTTGATTGACAAAACCTTATATTCATTAATTGCACGAGTTGCCCAAGCAGCACCTCCCTCGAATAAGCAGAATGGGCTGTTCATAAAGTTCTTTGATGTTAAAAAAACGATATCGTTATTCTTGGAGATTATTGCATCCTTAATAACCTTAGATAGCGGTTCTATATTATCACTATCCAAACCACTGGAAGAATAAAAAATCTCGCAGTGTTCAGGATCAGACAAATCGCCCTTAAATCCTAAAGATTTAAGATAATTAAAAATGCAATCCGAAATAAATCTGTCTTTACTTGCATGCGATATAAAAACAGTATATTTTGCTTTTGCATCCAGTTTTGGATTGCCCTCCACCTTATTTACTATTGCAGTTTCAAGCTCCGCTTTGGTTTTTTCGGGAATATGAGGTAAAGAAGCTATCTCATCATGAACTTCTGATGTGAAAATAGTTTTTGCTTTAGAGGAAATATCTGTATCAATTCGTTTCTTCTCCTCTTTTATTTTATCTGCTACAGACTGCCTTTTTCCAACAAGAGCGTTTCCAATTTTAATCATTGCTTCTTTAAGCATGATAAATCTATCGTCTTGCGTGTCAAAATCTTGTCGACCGGCAGTAGATATATCTTCTAAATTATCATCATCCAAAATATCAAATATGACTTCGCCCTCAATATAGTTTGCGAACGCTCTTGTAATCCCAAGGTGTTCCAACATGTTCGACATTCCTAATTTGTTACGAACATAAACTCGAAGTTGATTTGGATTATAAAACTGATTCTTTATATATCGGCTGTCATTCTTCTCGGCTACTTCTTTATCAATAGAGCTATGAATACCAACCCATCCTCTCAATTGATAAGGCACACCATTATATTCACCCGAAATTTGCTCTTCTTCTAAAATATCTGAAAACCTTTTCAATTCCAATGTCCCAAGATATTCTTTTTCATTACCCAATTTATCTTCATACGGTATTCTGTAAGAATTACCTTGTATTTCCGAAAAATCAACGCTATCATCCGAAAAAATACATACCATATTTTTATATGCCACACGCTTTTTAATCTCTTTAAAGTTGCCGCGCTGCTCTTCAGAATTGAAAATGTTTATGTTGATTTTAGCTGACAAATCGTCAAAAATATAATAATTTGACAGTTTGCTTTCCAAGGATTCAAACGCTCTATCTCCAAATCTGTTGAAGTCAACATTTTCAAGATAGATATATGTACCACTGCTCTGATTTTGCCATTTTTCATAACATGTGAGAGTGTTTGGAACTTCTTCTGTGACGGGTATTAATTCCGGGTTTTCTTCCTCTCCAGTTTTAGAAACGTCAAGTTTCCACGAAGACGCTTCAAATCCTTCTTTTTTTGTTGTAATAATAAAACAATCCGAAAGATAGAGAGCAGCTAATTTACCAATACCTTTTCTCCCTAAAAATTTGTTCTGAGTATCGCCTTTCCGCTTGTTATGTCCAATCTTAATATAATTACCTCTAATATCGTCAGGAGACATACCAGTACCATCATCAAGGATTTCAACTGTTGCGTGATGTTTATCTATAACATTAATTGCAATATAAACATTTTTTGCTTCAGCATCCAAGCCATTTGCCACCAACTCAGAAATGGCAGAACCAACATTTGAATAGAGTTGTTTTCCAAACATTTTAAGAGCTGCATATGTCAACTCAAACTTTACATTTTCCATTTTTGTCTTCCTCCTTATCTATAAGACTGGATGCCTTTTTAACTATCTCTTGTAGCACATTAACAACAACACTGTTACCAAATTGGGTGTAACACTCAAATTCAGAATCGGCTAACAAAAATTCATCTGGAAATCCCATAAGTCTTGCACATTCTCTCGGACTTAAACGACGAACTTCTCCATCAATTAAATACATTCCTGTCTTTCCACCCAATCCGCCACCTTGGGAAGATAGCGTTGTAGCTTGTCCTTTAATTGAATAAATTCTTTCTCCTTGACGGCCTAATCCAATTTTTCCGATTCTAAGAAGTTTCTCGTATTTATCCACGCCTTTTTCGATAGAAGCGTCAATAATATTTTCTCGTTTAACTTTGTACTGACTATTGTCTTTGGATTCGAGGATATCCGCCACACATTTTAATTTTTCAACATCTGAATTCCCCTCGGGGAATGAGAAGTTTTTGATTCTTAAGTTGTTTTTGAAAGCTATTATATATATTCTTTTTCTCGCTTGCGGAACGCCAAAATAGGTAGAGTTTAAAACTTTTGAAAAGGTTTTATATCCCAAACCATTAAGTTTATCTTTAATAGTTTTTAAAGTTTTTCCCTCATCATGCGATTCAAGGTTTCTTACATTTTCAAGCAAAATAATCTTTGGTTTATGAAAGCGTGCAATACGTACAATTTCAAAAAACAACTTGCCATTGGGATCATTAAATCCTTGTTTGTTTCCTGATATACTGAAAGGCTGACAAGGGAATCCTGCACATAATATATCATGGCTGGGGATATCTTTACAGCGAATCTTTTTTATATCTCCTTTTGGCTTAATTCCGAAGTTCTTTTCATACACATTACATGCGGCTTCATTTATTTCAGAAGCAAACACACATGTGGCACCAAACGAACTTAAAGCCAAGTGGAAACCTCCAATCCCACAAAACAAATCTATAAAGCGATAACCGCGTAGTTTATTTTTATCTTGTTGACTTAATTCAATCATAGCAAATACCTCTATTAAAAGTTAGTGATGCGCTTTTTAAAACCATCAATAAAACTTCTTTTATGTGATGAAAAAGAGAAAAATATACGGATACGAACAAAATGATTACACTAACCCTATTTTAATTATTCTATCATATTTTGTCGAAAGGTGCAATAGTAGCTATATAGTAAGTTGATAATTTAGTATCGCGCATATCTGCGGAACAAGAGATTACAAGTTAGAATAACAGAACTGTGTTTTCATAAAAAATCCAGTAATATCAACGGTTTTGACCACATCTATGATTGAGAAATCGTGGTAAAATCCTGCAAAAAACAGGCGTTTTGACCCTATATTTGACCACTTCCAGAAAAAGAACAGAAAAAATTAATAGAAATAATAGAGCAAAACCAACAAAAAACGCCTCTTTAACCCTAACAGAAAGGACTAAAAAAGAGGCGTTCTCAACAGAAAAATGTTAAATGAGCGGTTTGGGACCATCAGGCCGCAGGTTCAAGTCCTGTCACTCCGACCAAAAAGGCTCAGGAAACAATATTTCCTGAGCCTTTTTCTTTGTTTACTGCGAGGCAATGAATCTGGCGGCTCTTACGAGTCGCCCATTGTTTTTTATAGATTAAAATTCAACTACTTCAGGCGCTTTACCAAACGAACTGAATGTCGCCGTAGCATTCTTCATATAGAACACCTGCGTATTGCCGTCGTTTTCGTCATACATACCGCGGAGGTTAGGGTAGGCATCGAGCATTGATTTCTTTGCTTCAAAGCGGTCGTCCTCGACAAGTTCGCAAGCGATACGAATCCATTCACCCTCCGTGAACGCGCAAATCTCCGCCTTGGGATTGGTAAGAAGTTGTTTTGAGGTGGGCTTTACTTTACCCGTCTGTATGTATAGTTTTCCCTCAAATTCGTTAATTGTACCGAAAGGACGAACTCTCGGCTGGTCACCCTCCACCGTTGCAAGGTAATAGGTTTCTGCTTTTTTCAAAAAATCATAAACACGTTTCATAATCAATCTCCTTATGTATATTAAATTAAGATTCCGTTACAATGGTCAACTTCGTGCTGAATAATCTGCGCTGTCCAGCCGGTGTAGGTTTTGATACGGGTTTGAAGTTCGATAGTTTGATACTTGACTTTGATTGATTTATAGCGTTTACAAGATCTCGGACCGCCGAGAAGGGACAGGCAACCTTCCTCGGTGTCGTACGCGCTGTCTTTTTTTATAATCTCGGGGTTGAGCATAACCGTGTAGGTCGGTGACTTCCCGCTCTCGTCAAGAAACGCTATGATATGCTTGCGAACACCAATCATATTTGCCGCCATGCCGACACAGCCTTCCTTGTGCGCTATGAGCGTATCAAGCAAGTCCTGCGCGGTTTGTAAATCTTCTTTTGTCGCCACTTCCGACTTCCCTGCAAGGAATATCGGGTCGTGCATAAGTTCTTTTATCATAAATTTACTCCGTCAATCCAAAATGTCTTGCAATCGTATCACAAACTTCTTCTCTTGTATCCGTACCGTTATCTTCGCGCAAGACAGTGAAAAATCCGCTATTTGCGTATTCGTCGTAATGTTCTTTACTATTAATTCGCGCAAGGCCTTGTCGGTAGTTTTCCATTACCGCTTCGGGATTCTCGCAACTGTCAATAACATTAAGCAAAAATTGTTTATCACTATCGGAACGGTCGAAGAAACGATCAACACTCATAGACTGAGGACAAAGCATTACCGCAACGTGATTATAATCGGAAATCTCTTTCAGTATATCAATCGGAATATTCGTATCGACGATAACCTTTTTATCTTTAGAAAGAGAAATTAATTCGGCAATCTCGAATTCTGCCGCTTCCCTGCCAACGCTATATATCCAGCGTTCGTATTCCTCGGGTGAGCGTGTCACAAAATCCTTCCAATCGGTGAGCATTTTGTTATAGCAGATATCGGGATGCGTTTCGGGGGTTGCCACAACATTCGAAATGGGCATATGATAGTTTTCTCCGCAGAGAACCATATCATATCGTTCAGAAAGCATTTTCACGGTAGTGGACTTCCCTGCATATGCCGTTCCCGTGATAAAATATACGTTTTTTAGATAGTGCTTTAAGATGTTATTTTCTATTTTCATCAAGATACCTTTTTTGTATTATCCGATAATCTTTACGAGTGCATCTATGTCCTTGCGTTTTTTAGGGCGGAGTTTGTCGTCGTCTTTTGCATAGCCTAGCGTGATGACGAGGCGAACGGGATTATCCAGTTGGCAGATATTTCGAATCTCTGCATCATCGAGCCAGCCGAGGATACAGGTTGACAATCCTTGAGCGGTTGCTTCTGCCGTTATGTAGGCAGCAAGGATACCGATATCGATTGAACGATAGTCGTTCTTCTTTAACTTCGCACCGAGTGCCGCCGAAGCGACGTAAGGTTGTTCGGAAATAACCATAGTTATCGGTGCATCCGCGGCGAATTTATTCAATCCGACACCTCTTGTTGCCATGGCTACTTTTTTAGCAATTTCGCCTTTGCAAACGGTGATTTGGTAGGGTTGACCGTTGCAGGCAGAGGGGGCAAGGCGTGCGGTTTTGAGTATTGTGTCGAGTTTGTCCTGCTCGACATCGCGCTCCGGATTATAGTTGCGGCAGGATTGTCTGTTTTCGGCAATTTCTGTAAAATTCATATTGTTATCTCCCATTCTTCTTTTGTCAACAACATCACGTGTCCTGTAAAAACATTATATCATTTATTTTCGGTTTTCTCAATCCCTTTTCTTTTTTCACTGTGGTGTAATGGTTAACCGCTAAACGTACCAATATATTAGCCCAATATATTATGAAACAAAATTTGTACATATGCCAAAGGGCTTGAAAATCCTCATTTTCCAAGTTAACATACGCAAAATAAAAAACTCCACATGCAAAAAATCAAGGGCGGCTCTTACGAGTCGCCCTATTTTTGTTTTATTATTTCTAAGTTTTATTCATTTGTTGTGCCGAGCATAGTGTAGCCATACTCGTTCATCTGGGCTATATAATCATCGCCAAACTTTTTTCGAATGATCTCAAAAGCCTTACCGATGCGTGGTGGCCTTGATGTAAGGTTATGACAATCGGAACCGACAAAGTGAATGTGTCCTTCTTGTAAAAGTGACAGCGCCTTGCGTTTGGTTGCAAGAGATATGAAGAAACTTGCATTCGCCTGCATTAAGATACCGCTATCACACATACTCTCCCAGATCGACCGTTTTTGCAGTTTATAATATCTGTCTACATGAGCAAGAACAATCCGTATACTGCTTTTGCAGGACAATTCTATCAGTTCCCTGACCATATATTCGGTCCACTCGGTCATCGGCATCTCTAAAAGAAGCAGTTTGCTATTTTCAATTCTCAATTCCTTAATATCTGCCATTCGACTGATACCTTGGTAATAATGAACCTCTGCTCCAAGCAGGATCTTCGGTGTATTTTCAGGCAAATGAGTTTTTAATTCCTCAAACGAGTTTTTTCGTCTTTCCAAAAAGGATTCGACCGATTCATCATTTGCATAAAAGTGAGGAGTTGCAATCACGGTACTTATACCTTGCGATTGTTGCATTTCGATCATCGAAATGCTTTCCGCTACGTCGCGACTTCCGTCATCCATTCTCGGTAGGATATGACTATGCCAATCGATCACTTTTTAGTGCCCTTCAAGTCATTCTGATAATATTTGTAATACTTGCGTTTTTTATATTTACCGTAAGATGCGTTGTCGGACTTTGATTCGTTCATAACACATCCGAGAATGTTTACATTGGACAACTGCAACTGACGGAAGCAACGTTCCAACTCTTTTTTCTCGGTGAAGTCTTCACGAATAACTACTATCATACCGGAAATCAAACTTGAAATCGAAATGGCATCAGACACAACATTGACCGGCGGTAGGTCGATAATGATATAATCGAAAACTTTTCTTAACTGGTTAAGAACATTCTCCATTCTGTTCGAACCGAGAAGTTCCGAAGGGTTCGGCGGAATGTCGCCCGAAGGAAGAACAAACCAATTGCAAAGCAGGTGTGACTGGAACTCAGATATCTGCGCGCCCTTTCCTCTTAATAAATCCGCAAGTCCGGGCGAACTTTCAATACCGAGTTTTCTGGCAATCGAAGGTATTCGAAGATCGGCATCAATCAAGAGAACCTTGCTTCCCTTTAATGCAAACACATACGACAGATTTACTGCTGTTGTACTTTTTCCCTCTCCGCGCATTGAACTCGTAACACCGATTACAGGACATCCCTCATCATCAGGAAGAGTAAAGTCGAGATTGGCGCGAATCAGTTTATATTGTTCTGTCGCGGTAAACTCTAAGTTTCTATGTAGTGTATTTCTATTTTCATTATTATCAGACATAAATTGCTTATGTCTGCGTTTCTTTTCAAACAATCCCATTCTTATAAGCCTCTCTTTACTCAATTACGCGGTCTCTGTTGCTTCTGAGAGTAGTATCCGTAAGGTCTATCGCCCGTATACAAAAGAGCGGGAACCTTACCTAGTATCGGATAATCATAGGTTTTGAGAACGTATTCTTCATCATGTATGGTATCATCCAACATGGCGAAAATAAACACGGAAACTGCAGAAATAAGCACACCGAGCACAAGACCTATTGCCGTATAACGTGTAATACTCGGTCCAACTTTCTCCGTATCGGGAATTGCCGACTCAACAACCTCCATAGACGCTCCGTCGATAATCTCAGAAATGCGTATGGGTAAAATCTCCGCAATCGTGTTAGCAATTTTACTCGCCTCATACGGATCGCCGCAGGTAACCGTCACACGCATAACTTCCGTATCATTGGAAGGTTCATATTTGATCATATCAGAAAGTTCTTTCCACGTATAATCTACATCCGCTTTCTCTATTACGCGTTCAAGTGTGCTGCGGCTATCCAAAATATCGCCGTATGTTTTAACCAAACTCTGTGCCGCCGTCAATTCAGATGAACTGATGCTGAAATTCGGATTACTTAATGAAAAAGAACTGTTATTAACATAGAGTTTTGTGTATGACGAATACGTCGGAGCGATCACAAATGCAGATATCAAAAAACCGATTGCACCTGATAATATTCCACACAAGGCAATAAGCCATGCGCGTTTCCATAACGATTTTACAATATGCAACACATCAACGGCATAATATTCCCTAGTGTTATTTTCCTGTTTTTCCATTAGTTTCTTTCGCTCCTTAAGTATAATCTCTGCCCGATACAGCGACATACTGCTAATTATGCAGCCGATAGGCACAACAACTTCATTTTAAACCTAATTTTAACACAACTCTCTGATTTTTGCAACACATTCATTCATTTTTAATCGAAGAAAAACGCAAAAAAATGAAATTCGCCCATTTCGCTTAAACTATCAAGCGTTTTCTGCCAGATATTCTTCCGCCGCATGAACCGCAACGGCACCGTCTGCCACAGCAGTCACAACCTGTCTAAGCAGTTTGGTTCTTATATCCCCTACGGCATACACGCCCGAGATGCTTGTTTTCGTATCTTCTCCGGCAACGACATATCCGTTGCTGTCGAGTTCAAGTTGACCGTTTAAAAATTCTGTTGCCGGTTTTCTTCCAACACTTACAAACACACCCTCACATTCAACGATGCTTTCTTCTCCCGTATTAACGTCCTTAAGGCGTACTCCTGTGATCTTCTCTTTATATAGCAGTTCGGCAACAGTACTGTTCCATCTAAATTCCACGTTTTCCGCCTTCATCAACGGTTCGTGATAGATCTTCGTTGCCCGAAGGGTATCTCTGCGGTGAACGAGAATCACCTTTTTCACAATACGGCTAAGGAACAGTGCGTCTGCCGCAGCGGTATTTCCCCCGCCAACCACAACTACCGTTTTACCCCTGTAAAACATGCCGTCACAAGAGGCACAGTATGCAACTCCGCGACCGACCAATTCGGATTCTTTCTCCACACCGAGTTCACGCGGATTTGCGCCTGTAGCAAGTACCACGGTTTTTCCAAAGTAGGTAGCAGTTGAAGTTTCTATCATCTTTGGGTTTGCCGTGAGATCAACCCTAATAACTTCGGCAGTTTTGCTCTCTGCACCGAAGCGTTCTGCCTGTTTTTTCATCTTGACCGCCAGTGAAAAGCCATCTATACCATCCTCAAATCCGGGGTAATTGTCGATCTGATGAGTAAGAGCCATCTGACCACCTGCAGAAAGTCTTTCAATAACGATTGTATCAAGTCCCGCTCTTGCGGCATAAAGGGCTGCTGTGTAACCACTCGGTCCTCCGCCTATGATAATCATATCATAAATGTGATTTGTATTATTGTTTGTGTTCATATTCATGCACTCCTTTGTGACCACACAGAGTTTTGACTGTCCAATAATATAGTATACCGCATTTATTATATCTTTCACGCGGTGATATCATGAAAAACTTAACATCTTTTTTAATATAAAAGCATCACGGCAAATTGCCGTGATACTCCATGTTTTATATATCCGCTTTCCACAAACCGTGAAGGTTGCAATATGCATAAGCCGCAAGAGGTTTCTCGTCAGAAAGCGCAAAGGTAACAACGGGAGCCTTGCCCACTTCAAGACATTTGCGCTGACCACCCTTGTCGGTTTGGAGATACACCCAAAGTATGCTGTGTTCCTCGAGCATAGGATGCTCTACAGAACCAACAGTGACCGTTACGGTATTACCGTCAATACTGACGACAGGGATATGTTTTTCATGACTTGCCTCGATCACACCGGGCTCGAGTTTTGTCATTTTTTGTCCGCAGCACATCATGGGAACTCCCGAATCGTTTATCATTCCGATAAGATTTCCGCAATGCTCACAAATGAAGAACTTATTGTTATTACACATAGGTAAAACCTCCATATTTATTTTTTCTTATTATAACATTTATCCGCGAATAATTCAAGTCCTTTTCCCTTGGCTACTTAACATATAACATTTTCAAGTATTACCTCAAATCATCTTTATTTTAATATAAGTTTGTGATATAATAATCCTATGCATTTGCGCTCATCAACTCGTTTTAAGGAGAATACCATGAAGGATGAATGTTTGATTTGCGGTGCGCCGCTTACATATTCAGAAAAAGACATTGAGACGGAATGCGCCATCTGTCACAAGAAAGAATTAAGCAAAACCGTTTGTAAAAAGGGGCATTATGTCTGCAACGAATGCCACACAGACGGTGTCGATACACTACTTAAAGTTTGCTTTGCGGAGAATTCTAAAAACCCCATAGAGATCGTTCGAAAGTTAATGGCTTTGCCGTTTTGCCATATGCACGGACCCGAGCATCATATTTTGGCAGGCGCGGCTCTTTTGACCGCTTATAAAAACGCAGGCGGTAAAATCGACCTTGAGAAAAGTCTTTTGGAAATACGTTCAAGAGGCAAAAAGGTGCCCGGAGGGGCTTGTGGATTTTGGGGCGCTTGCGGAGCCGGTATCAGCGCAGGAATGTTTGTGTCTATTGTCACGGGCTCGACACCGCTTACTGTAAAGGAATGGCAGTTGTCCAACTTTATGACTGCAGGTGCACTTGGTGCCATCGCGTCTGCCGGCGGTCCACGTTGTTGCAAACGCAATTCTTACATTGCAATTATCAAGGCTGTGAAATTTGCAGAAGTACATCTTGGCGTGAAAATGGAACTTGATGAAATCAAGTGTATACATTCCGAAGAAAATAATCAATGCATCAAAGAGAGGTGTCTGTTCTATTGAAAAAGAAGATAGCGTTTATATGCGTCCACAATTCCTGCCGCAGTCAGATTGCCGAAGCACTCGGCAAACATCTTGCGGGAGATAAATACGATTTTTACTCCGCAGGAACAGAAACAAAACCGCAGATCAATCAAGACGCGGTACGTTTGATGAAACAGATTTACGGCATTGATATGGAACTTACACAGTATAGCAAGACCTTTGATAAAATCCCTACACCTGATATTGCTATCTCTATGGGATGTGATGTCGGTTGCCCATTCATCGGCAGAGAATTTGACGATAATTGGGGTTTGCCCGATCCCACAGGACAAAGTGACGATGTATTCAAAGAAGTTATACGACAAATAGAACACAAAATACGAAACTTATAAAGAAAAGCCACCGATTCGATCGGTGGCTTTTCCACATAATTCCAAAATATTTTAATTAAAATACAGGCTTGGGATAGGATTCTTTGTCAGAGAGAACCAAATCGGTGATCTGCTCAAAACTCATCCATTCAACCTGATCTGCCAAGTGCATACCGACGCGGCGGCCTACTTCGTCCATTACTTTAAGTCCTGTACCTAAACCGTTTGACATAAGGCTCTGCCAATGGGTAATAAGTATGGGATATCCGCCTGTTTTAAGGACACGGATGATCTCACCTTCGGTGCCGTCTTCGGTAATAAGATTATCTGCCAATTGAGAAATATACTCTTTATCGGTGCGGGGAGTATCTATTGTCGCCCAGATATAATCACGCGTGGTTGCAGGGATAGAAACCAGCGTTCTGCCGTCATCTTCCCTTGCTACCCAAGGTTTTGCGTTGGGACGATCTCTGAGTCCGCGAAGGAAGAACCACGCCTTTTTGCTTTGAGTTACGTCTTCCACAGCGGCAGAAATAGAATATTCGTATTCATCTTCAACCTCGATACCGAAATTCCAAGGAGAGGTAACACCTATGGAATTTATGCCAACCTCTTTTAAAAGCGAGAGTGCCTTAGATATATAAGGTGTAAAGGTGTGACGGTCTTGGGTAGATGCCCAGTCGCGTTCATTAAGAGGCAGCGCCTCGCCTGTGGACAGGTCAACTGCTTTATGATGAGTAAGCATTTCAGGGCCTACCGAAAAAGCAGGTATCAAACGTTTTTTAACACACTCGAGCCATTCATTTAGTTCCTCGGTGGGTACACCCTCAAGACCGTTGACTATATCGCCTTTATTGCCGGGCATGGGAATAACGCTGAATTTTCCGCAAATTCCGTGGCGTTCTATGATGTCGCAAAATTCGAAAAGCATTTCGTTAGGATATGTAGGAACAAGCGGTCGTCCGTCTTCGGTATTTGCCTTACCTGCATGTTCATAATATACTGAGATAATCGGAGCGGGATCGTCGATGATCCAACTGATCGGTGTTTTCATATTAAGTCCTCCAACTGCATTTTTTGTATTTTACCACCGAATACATTTCATGTCAATAACGTCGAACCGAAAAAGGGTTTTTAAGACATTAAATATTTGAATTGTATAAGTTAGATTT
This sequence comes from Eubacteriales bacterium, assembly GCA_045652625.1. Classification (GTDB taxonomy): domain Bacteria; phylum Bacillota; class Clostridia; order Oscillospirales; family CAG-382; genus Coliplasma. The sequence goes on from JAZRUR010000021.1 coordinate 17,379, forward strand.
AATATTAAATCAATTAATACACATAATAAGTCCAAGGAGTGATAAAATGAACTCGATTTGGACTAAAACTTCAGATAACGTTCGATTTGACCATCAAATAAAGGATATAAAAACCGATGTTCTTATTGTCGGGGGCGGATTAGCAGGGATTTTGTGTGCATATTTTCTTGAATCTGCAGGAGTGGATTATGTTTTGGCAGAGGCGGACAGGATCTGCAACGGAATCACGCAAAACACTACCGCGAAAATAACCTATCAGCACGGTTTGATTTACGACAAGTTAATTAATTCGGTTGGCGTAAACTATGCAAAGTTGTATCTAGAAGCAAACGCACAAGCCCTTAACAAATACCGCGAACTTTGCAGTAGTATCGACTGCGATTTCGAAGAAAAAGACGCTTACGTATATTCCATTGACGACCGAAAAGCAATACAATCCGAAGTCAGGGCATATAAACAGTTAGGTGTTGATGCAGAATTTGTCAACATCACCTCATTACCTTTTAACATTGCAGGTGCGGTAAAAGTAAAAAATCAAGCACAGTTTCATCCGTTGAAGTTCGCATACTCTATTGCAAACGGGCTACGTATTTATGAAAACACTAAGGTTTTAGAATACAAAGAGAACTACGTAACTACGAATCACGGAAAGATAAAAGCGAACAAAATTATTATTGCGACTCACTTCCCTATTATCAACAAGCACGGAAGTTATTTTATCAAGTTATATCAGCATCGCTCGTATGTAATCGCATTTGAAAATGCGTTTGACGTGAACGGCATGTATGTTGACGAATCAAAAAACGGATTATCGTTCAGGAACTACAAAAATCTGCTTTTACTTGGCGGAGGCAGTCACAGAACCGGCAAAAAAGGCGGTAATTGGCAGGAACTGACGGAATATGCAAAGAAATGGTTCCCAAACGCAAAAGAGGTTACACGTTGGGCGACGCAAGACTGCATGAGTCTTGACAGTGTGCCGTATATCGGACGCTACTCAAAACGAACCCCGAATTTATACGTCGGAACGGGATTCAACAAATGGGGTATGACCTCCGCTATGGTTTCTGCCATGATACTTTCGGATATGGTGTTAGGAAAAGAAAACCGTTTTGAATCGGTATTTTCTCCCTCTCGTTCGATGATTTGTCCGCAATTAGCAGTAAACACGGCAGAATCGTTTATCGGATTACTGACACCGACCGTTCCGCGATGTCCGCATCTCGGATGCGCATTGAAATACAACAAGTACGAACACAGTTGGGATTGTCCCTGCCACGGTTCGCGTTTTGACAAATCGGGTGAATTGATCAATAACCCTGCGACAGATGATATAAAAAAATAAAAAAGCAACCGTTCAAACCTCACCTTGGACGGTTGCTGATTTTCTTATCGGTTTTTAATACCTTATATTTAAGAAGTGGGTTATCGCAAAAATTTGCGACAACCCACAAATTTTAGGTTGCACCGACTTCGCAGGACTTCTGCGAACAGTTTTTATTAGACAGTACCGGTTACGGTGAGTATGGCAGTACCGGGGGTGACTTCCCATTCACCAGTAACGGGGTCTTGTGCATAGGTTGCGGCAGGCACGGTGATTTCACCTGCAACGGTGCGGAAAAGACCTGTTGCTTCGTTATAGGTGTAATTTTCGGGTTCTGACCATACAGCGCCGTTATAAGTCACTACCAAATCGCTTAAGATCGGGTCGAACATATCGGTCACTACGATATTATCGGCAACGGTCGCTGCCGCATTACCGTTATTCTGAATAACAAAAGTATAAGTCAGTTGACCGCCGTCTGTCACAACCGCAGGAGATACCGATTTAATTATACTCAATTCCGGTCCCACTTCGGCAGTTATGGTTTCACTTACGGTTATGCTTGTTATACCGTTGCCTGATATAACTGCAGTGTTTTCGATAGTCGAATCTTCGGCGAACGGCGCGAATCCATTGGTACGCGCGGTATAAAGTATAGTAACCACGCCTCCGGCAGGTACGTTTATGCCCGTTATCACAAGAGGAGGACCTGCCACAACTGCAGGGTCAGCTTGTAAAATACCGTTTACAAAATACGTGACCGAGCCCTCAACATAGTCCATAGGTTGAAACGTTTCGCCACCGACGTCAAACGCGCCAAGGTCATCGGTAACCGTTAAACCATTAACAGCGACTGCGCCTGAATTTATTATATTAACAGCATAGGTCACGTCGGAGTTTTGCGAATATTCCTCTACGACCGCCGTTTTTGAAGCAGACAAACTCTCTAACAATTCGCCTGTGGTAATATTCGAATTCACCACACCGCCACTATAAGAGAGCGTTGCCTGATTATAAAAAGTTGCCATATTTTAACTCCTTTCATTTTAGGTATCAACAGAACACACGACTGCTTCCTTTGATACCCTGACAGGAAAAGTCCCGTCATGACATTATATGCCTAATTTGATTTCAATGCCAAAAAGGAACACATTGCAACTATTCATCTATTGACAATATTTTCAATAAATTGGTAAAAACGCACGAAATTGCATCCAAATATTGAGCATGTTGCTAATTGAAATGTTTTTTGTTTCATGTTAATAATATATATAATACAAATCTATATCGATTTGAAATTTTATGGAGGAACTAAAATGAAAGTTTTATCTTTGATCCTTTGTGCGCTTTTAATGTTCTCGTTTGTTGCATGTGCTAACGACGGCGATACAAGCGACGCATCTGCTGTTTTTTCCACCGCAACCAATTCGGACGATTCCTCGGCTACTTCCGATGATTCTTCCGCAGTTTCAGATGATTCTTCGGCTACTTCCGATGATTCTTCCGCTACTTCCGATGATTCTTCCGACGTTTCTGACGATTCTTCTGACGTTTCCGATGAATCCGAAGAACCCATCGACCCTGCCTATGATTACGGTACTCTCTTTGTAGGCAAGGCTGAAACCGCTCCCGAAGTTGACGGCGTTGTTGGTGCAAAAGAATATGCTACCACCATCAAATATGACGTTGACAAGACTTACTGGAACGTAGACTCCACCGATGGCGCTGAAGCGTATAACGTTACTCTTCACATCAGTTGGGATTCTGATTACCTCTACACCGCTGTTGAAATCGGCGCCGGTAAACCCAGAACTTACGACAACACCGACTTCAAGACCACCCGTCCCTATATCTTCGACCGCCGTCACGTTATGACTGCAATCGTTCCCGGTGATCCTACCGACTCCAGATATAAGGCCCCCAACGGTGAAGACTGGACTTGGAGTGAGGCTAACAACGCAGGTCTTGCTAACGAATGGTCTATAACCGCTCAACCTGACGGTTCTAACATCTGTGCTGACCACTTCGGTAAACTTACCGAAAGCGAAGGCTACGAATATATCGTTGCAGTTTCCGGTAACAAAGCAGAAGTTTACGAACAGAAAATTCCTTGGGGCAACTTGGTTGATGCAGCTGCGTTCACACCTGCAGCAGGTGCAACCATCGGTTATGCATTCGTTGCATGTTGCGAAGAAGTTGATATCACCGTAGAAGAAGGCGAAGACGAAAATGCAGTATACGCATGTTTCGGCAGCGGCATCAACACCGCTAAAAACTTCTCCAAGTACGTTGGTTTAACTCTTAAAGACTAACATTTAACACAAAAGACTGTTGCAAGTTTTCTTGCAACAGTTTTTTTATTTATTATTTGGTACATTTTTTCTTTTTCTATTGCATATTTCCCAAAAAAGTAGTATCATATATTGATTGTATTTTTTGGAGGTGTGTCCCCCTTTGAGCAATAATAACCAAAATGAAAAAATTTCGGTTGCAGAGCAAAAAGAAGTTACAAAGCAAAGTGAATTAGATATCGTTGTACAAAAATTAGGCACGTTGTGGGCGGACAAGCGTCCGTTCAAAAAACGCTTTTTATTAGCCGGTGCCGCTATGCTTGCGGCTTGTTTCACTTTTGTTTTCTTTGGTCCGTTAGAAACCGTTGCATTTAGCGGCAACTCTCTTAATTATACTTACAAGGATGTAATTTGGGTTTTGACCCTTGCTTCGCTTATAATTTGTGCAGCAGGAACGCTTTTGATCTCTGCTTTGCGCGGTAAGATTTTTAATTACGTAGTTTGTTCTATATTCGCAATAACTTTTTGCGGTTATTTGCAGTCAATGTTTTTAAACGGTTCGTTAGGTACGCTAACCGGTGACGCGATACATTGGCAAAACATGAAAAGCGTTCTTTTTAAGGGAATCTTTATCTGGTTATCTATTCTGCTTATATTTTTCCTTATTATGTTCCTGCACCGCAAGTTTTGGACCAACACGGTGATTTTCATGTCACTTTTGATCGTTGTAATGCAGATTGCTCCCACAGTGGGTATTTTGGCAGGTGCATACGACAACAGTACTAAGGTTATGGACGACAGCCGTCTTACTACCAAGGGAATGTACGAATATTCCAAAAACGAAAACGTTTTTGTATTCGTTTTAGACCGATTGGATTTTGATTATATCGAGGATGTGCTTAAAGAAGATCCCGACTTTTTTGACAAACTCGACGGTTTTACCGCATACGATAACGCAATATCTTCATTCGCAAGAACAAAACCCGCATTAAACCAACTCCTTACCGGTTGCGAAGACCTTGCGTATCATGTTTCCACCAAGGAATTTTTCGAAAAATCCTGGTTTGAAGACGGCAAAGATATACTTCGCGATCTATCGGAAGAAGACTATACTATAGAACTTTATACCGATGCAAAATCTCTGTTTTCAGATGCCAATTACATGGAAAAATATGTATCTAATGCGTCATCGGGCGCAGGCGATATAATTGGTATGAATGCTTTTTCCAAACTGATGAATCTTTCGGCATACAGATATTCTCCTGTATTTCTAAAACCGTTCTTCTGGGAAGATACCAATTACTACAACCAAGATATATTCGAACCCGATGCATCGGTCACCTACACTTTTGCAGACCACGAATACGGTCCGAAATTCCAAGACGGTATTGCCGACAGGAACGAAAACTCTTTCAAGTTATATCACCTTAACGGGCCACACGCACCCTACACCATTGATGCAAACGGCAAGTTGAGCGATACTGAAACAAACGCGGGTGAGCAACTTATGGGTTGTATGAAATACCTTTACGATGCGTTTGACAGAATGAAGGAACTTGGAATTTACGAAAACGCTTCTATTATCATCACTGCAGATCACGGTTTTCACAAAGGCGACACCAAGCCGATTCTCAAAGAAACGCGTATCGGGTTGTTCTACAAGCCGTCGGGAAGCGCAGGAACCGAACTCGAGTGGTCGTCTGCGCCCGTTTGCACAGACAATATTCCTGCTACGATTTTAAAGAGCGCAGGTGCCGATTACAGTCTTTACGGCAGAGCACTTGATGAAATCGGTGAAGATGAAGAAATCACCCGAGTTTACTACAAAACTGTAACATCATCGGGAAGCAGCAATGAAATCGGACTTTATACGTATCACGTCATCGGCGACGCCTCCGATTTAAACAACTGGAAGCAAGTCAGTTACGAAGATATAACACACAAATTTTATTAAAAAGTGAGGATATTATTGTGAAAAAACTTTATTCGTTATTTACGTTTGTACTGTTTCTTGTACTTGGAATGCTTGGTCTTTCCTTTACCGCAAACGCATACATCGACCCGTCGGCCATGACATATATTGTTCAGGTCGTTGTCGGTATCGTTATCGTAGGCGGTGCATCTTTAGGTTTTTATTTCAGCAAATTAAAGAGAAAATTACGTCGCAAAAAAGATGATGAACCTAACGTTAACGTTCCGACTGCAAACGACGAAGAAATAGAAGACAACGGCGAATTCGATGATCTCGACTCCGGTGCAGAAGAATAATAATACAGACTCCCAAAAAAGCGTTAGGAAAATAAAAAAAGAATACCGATTTTTGATTATCGTAATTGCCGCGTTAACGGTTGCGCTGATTTTAAGTGTATTCGTTTTTCGTCTTGCGAGAGTTAACGGAGATTCCATGGACGGCACATATTCCCACAGCGATTGGCTGATCGTTTCGCCGATTCCCTACCTAAACAACTCTCCCCAACGAGGCGACATAGTTATTTTGAAGCGCGATTCGATTACAGAAGGTCACATAGTTAAAAGAATCGTTGCGCTTCCTGGCGAAACCGTCGAGATCAGAAACGGCATAGTCTACATAAACGATGAACCTTTAGATGACCCGTTTTTCGTTTATGACGAAGACGACAATTTTTCCCGAATAACCGTGGAAGACAACAGTTACTTTGTTTTAGGCGACAATCGCGCGTTTTCAAACGATTCCAGACATTGGAATGATCCTTTTGTAAGAAAAGATGAAATACGCGGAAAAGTTGTTTTAAAAATTATCCCCGAAATATCAAAACCGACTCATTCTATCTTTTAAAAAGCGAAGGTTTAAAATGGATTTTATCGGAAATATTTTAGGTACACCGCTTGGTTACTTAATGAAATTTTGTTATGACTTTATTAACGACTACGGTCTTGCTATCATAGTTTTCACCCTATTTACAAAAGTGATTCTTTTCCCGATATCGCTTTTGGTGCAGAAAAACTCGATCAAGATGATAAAAATGAAGCCCGAGTTAGATGCGCTCAAATACAGATACGTGGACGACAAAGACGCTTTACTCGATGCACAGAGCGAGTTGTACAAAAGAGAAAAATACAGTCCGTTTATGGGTGTAGTTCCCCTTTTAATTCAACTTCCGCTTATCTTCGGTCTTATTGATGTCGTTTACAGACCGATGAAGCACATTCTTCATTTCCCCCAACAGGTAATTGACGCTTTCGTCAACAAGGCTTCCGAAATAATGGGAGTTGCCGATTTGGGTTCTTCTCCCGAATTGGTCGCCATGCGTCTTGCCGCCGAAAGCGAAAACCAAAGTGCGTTCCTCGCCTTACAGAACGGCGAACTCGCGGGTATGGATGTCGGCGGTTATATTGAAAGCATGAACTCTATCAACATGAACTTTTTAGGGTTCGACCTTTCCGCCATTCCCTCTTGGGCGTTCAACATGCTTGTCTTGATACCTATTTTTGCAGGTCTTAGTGCACTGATAATGTGTATAATTCAAAACCGAATAAATGTTTTGCAGGTTGAACAAAGTGCCGCTTCTCAATGGGGTATGACTATCTTTATGATAGCCTTCTCTACCTATTTTGCGTTCCTCGTTCCTACTGCTATCGGTATTTATTGGATATTCGGCAACCTTTTCTCTATCCCTGTTATGTATCTTGTTAACCTTATTTACAGTCCTAAGAAATACATCGACTACGATTCGCTTAACAAGATGAAAGCAAAGGCAAAAGAAAACGCTGAAATCGAAAAGCGTAACAAAAAGTTATCGAAAGAACATTACAAACTGCTTTGTAAAGGCGACACTTTGCAAAAGATGAACCTTATGTTTTACTCTGAACAAAGCGGTTTTTACAAGTATTTCGAAAATATTATCAAAGCCTTACTCGAAAAGACAGACGAACCCATTTATTACATCACAAGCGACCCTAACGACCGTATTTTTGATTGCGGCATCGAACAGATAAAGCCCTATTACATAAGCGGCAACCAATTAATCGCTTTGATGATGAAACTCGAGTGCAAAATGGTTGTTATGACCACGCCCGACCTTGAAAAGTATCACATCAAGCGTTCAAAAATGAAGCCCGACATCGAATACGTATACACCGACCACGGTTGTACCTCGTTAAACCTCACTTACCGTACGGGTGCACTCGATTACTTCGACACCATTTTTGCGGTCAGCAAACACCAAGGCGTTGAAGTACGTCAAATCGAGCAACTTCGTAATACCAAGAAAAAACGTATTGTTAAAATCGGTTACGGTCTTATAGACAACATGATTCAAGCATACGAATCGAGCGAAAAGAAAGAGAACGAAAAGCCTACGATTCTTGTCGCTCCCTCTTGGCAGTATGACAACATACTTGACAGTTGTCTTGACGATATGCTTGAAAGTCTGATCTGCGACAAGTACAAAGTCATTATCCGTCCGCACCCGCAATATATACGACGTTTCCCCTTGCAGATAGAATCTATCATTGAAAAATACAAAGACCGTTTCGGCGATGATTTTATGATAGAAACCGACTTTTCGTCTAACGTGACCATTTACACGGCAGATGTTGTTATTACCGATTGGTCCGCGATTGCGTACGAATTCAGTTTTACTACAAACAAGCCCACGTTATTTATTAACACGGAAATGAAAGTAGTTAACAAGGATTACGAAAAGATCAAAGTTAAGCCGTTTGACATTACTGCAAGAGACACTATCGGTAAATCCATTTCAAAGGACGAAACCAAGAATATTTCTGCTGTAATTGATGAATTGCTTACTAACAAAGAAAGTTACTATCAGCAGATCGATGATTTGAAACACAGTTATTTCTATAACCTCGGAAGCAGCGGCGAGGCTGCCGCCGATTATATCATCGAGCGTTTGAACAGATTCAACGTTCCTGCTACTGAAAAAACCGAAAATCAAGAAGAAAACGACTGATTTTTGAACATACAACAACCCTTACAATACATTACTGTTAACGTAAGTATTGTAAGGGTTTTGTTTTTGTGCGATATTCTTTTGAACAACATTTACATAAAAACGGCCGTTTAGTGTATAAAATGTACTAACCGAATAGCACATTCGATGTATTTTTGAACAAACCGACAAAACGGTTCTTTTACGGTTGACAATGTTCATTTTTTGTTGTATCATATCAAATAATGAACAACTATTAAGAGAGCAAGTTATTATGTTACAGAGAAAACAATTTGATGTTCTTACCTTTTTAGAAAAAAACGGTAAGCAGACCCAACGCGCTATCGCCGAAGCCACAGGCATGTCGGCAGGATCGGTAAACAAGGTCTTATCCACCCTGACCGAAAGCGGTTTTATTCAAGACGGTGTTATCACCGAAGCGGGATACAACGCACTTGAACCTTATAAAGCAAAACGTGCGGTATTTATTGCCGCGGGTTTTGGTTCGCGTCTTGTTCCTATTACCCTTAACACTCCGAAACCGCTTGTACGCGTTAACGGCACACGTATGATAGAAACTCTGCTTGAGGCTATCGTCGAAGTGGGAATCGAAGAAATTTACATTGTACGCGGTTATCTTGGTGAGCAATTCGACCAACTGCTTTACAAGTATCCTAACATAAAGTTTATTGACAATGCACTCTACAACGAAGCAAATAACATTTCTTCCGCTTTGTTTGCACGGCATTTGCTCGAAAACGCTTACGTCATGGAAGCAGATTTGGTGCTCTATAACAAATCGCTTATTACTAAATATCAGTACACCTCGAACTATCTCGGTGTTCCGGTTGAAATGACTGATGACTGGTGTTTGGAAACAAAAAACCGTGTTATAACCAAATTGAAGATCGGCGGAACTAACTGCCACCATCTTTACGGAATATCTTATTGGAATCAAGAACACGGCAAAAAACTTTACGATGACATTAAGCGCGTTTATGAGATGCCCGGTGGCAAAGAAAGATATTGGGATCAGGTTCCGCTGGAATTTTGTTCCGACAGATATCAAGTAGAAGTACGTGATTGCACTTTCGACGATATCATCGAAATAGACAGTTTTGCAGACCTTAAAAAGATAGACCCTGTATACCGTTGATTTTTTGTTTTGGAGGATATTATGAAAAACACAACAATTAAGTTATTAACCCTTTTACTTACCGTTGCTATTTTTGCAACGCTTCTTTGCGGTTGCGGTAGCGACAAAGAAAAAGTCATTATCTACACCAGTGTCGAGGATTATGTTGTAGAAGACCTTGACGCGCGTTTGAAAGAACAGTTCCCCGATTATGACATTACTATCGAATATATGTCTACCGGCAACCACGCCGCTAAACTTCTTGCTGAAAAGACAGATACCGAATGTGACATTATATACGATTTGGAATTTGCGTATCTTACTCAATTAGACAACAACGGCATACTCGCCGACCTTTCGGATTACAACAGCGACATCTTCTGTGATGATCTTGTTGAAAGCACCAACTATCTTCCCCACACACGTTGCGGCGGTTGTGTCATTCTTAACACAGATCTACTTAAACAAAAAGGCATTGCCGAACCCACCAGTTATGAAGACCTTCTTAAACCCGAATTTAAAGGCCTTATCTCCATGCCCAACCCTAAATCCTCGGGTACCGGTTATATGTTCCTTAAGAGTTTGGTAAATACTTGGGGCGAAGAAGAAGCATTTAAGTATTTTGATGATCTTACCACCAATATTCTTCAATACACCTCTTCGGGTTCAGGTCCCGTAAATGCGTTGCTCCAAAACGAGGCTGCTGTCGGATTGGGTTTAACTGCACAGGCGGTTTTACAGATCAATGACGATGCGCCGCTTAAAGTTTTGTATTTTGATGAAGGTTCGCCCTTTACCATTTACGGTCAAGCAATGATCGAAGGTAAACAAGACAGAGAGTGCGTTAAAGAAGTGTTCGATTACATCGTAAACACTTACGGATATATCTACAACGAAAAATTCGGTCCTGAGAAACTCTTCAAGGACAAAGACTACGTTATGGAAAATTATCCTACCAACATCATTTACAGCGACATGAAAAACAATACTATCGAAGAGAAAGAAAGACTTTTAGCGCTTTGGAAGTATTAATTACTTCTTGAGGTATTTTATAATGGCGAATACAAAATTAGTTGTCAATGACCTTGAAATGGTCTTTGACGGCAAACGTACCTTAGACAAAATCAATTTCGATGTGCGTGACGGTGAATTCCTCTCTATTTTAGGCCCTTCGGGTTGCGGAAAAACCACCATTTTGCGTATTCTTATCGGTCTTTTAAAGCCCACAAGCGGCTTTGTATTTAAAGACGGAAACGACATTACCGATCTGCACGCGTCTAAACGCGGAATGGGTATAGTTTTTCAGAACTATGCTTTGTTTGAAAACATGACGGTTCTCGAAAACGTTGAATATGCATTAAAAATCCGCAAGGAAAACAAAAGCAAAGATGCCAAAAAGGCTGTACGCGAACGTGCACTTTCGGCTATAGATAACATGGGGTTATCCGAGCACATCAACAAACTCCCTTCTGCGTTATCGGGCGGTCAGCAACAAAGAGTTGCTATCGCGAGAACATTAGTTATGAACCCCGACATTATTCTTTTTGACGAACCGATGTCGGCTCTTGACGTCGCCACGCGCCTTTCTCTACGCAAAGAACTCAAGCGTATTCAAGCGGAGTTTGGCACAACCATGATATACATTACGCACGACCAAGAGGAAGCGTTTGCGATGTCCGACAGAATAATGGTCATGCAGGAGGCAAAGATCGAACAACTCGACACTCCCGAAAACATTATTTCTAACCCTGCGAACGATTACGTGCGCGAGTTTGTATTGGAAAACCTAAAGACAAAAATCGACTCGCTTACTAAATATGTGAGGACCTAAACATGGCGGAAAAAGCATCAAAGCAAAAGTCCTCGTTTGGCAAGCGCGGTTTTGTCAGTTCGGATATAACAAAAATACTTTTGGCAGTAATATTTATTGCGTTAGTATTCATTCCTTTGATAAGAATGTTCTTATATCTTGACAGCGACAGCATTAATAAAGCGGTATCTTCGCCTGTATTCACTCAAGCGATTTGTAATTCCCTTGTTTCTGCACTTTTAGGTACAGTTATAACCGTAATTATATCCTTTGCACTTGCGATGGCTATTCAGCGCACCAAGATACGTTTTAAGGGCATTTTCGGCATCGTTCTCACATTGCCCATGCTTATACCCTCTATCTCGAGCGGTATGGGGCTTATTACCTTACTCGGTAACAACGGCATAATCACGCGTTTGCTTGGCTTAGAGGGCAATATATACGGTCTGAAGGGTATTGTTATCGGTTCGGTAATTTACGCCTTCCCTGTTGCGTACCTTATGTTTGCAGACGTTATACGTTACGAGGACGGTTCGCCCTACGAAGCGGCAGAGGTTTTGGGTATTCCGAAGACAAAACAATTTTTGGCTATTACCCTGCCTTATTTACGCAAACCGTTGATAAGCGTAGTTTTTGCTATATTTACTCTTATGATCACCGACTACGGTGTTCCGCTTATGGTCGGCGGCAAATACACTACGGTTGCTACGGTTATGTATCAGGAAGTTATCGGTCAACTTAACTTTGGCAGAGGCGCAGTTTACGGTTCGCTTTTACTTATTCCTGCCGTAATCGCGTTTATTCTCGACTTTGTCAACACCGACAAAGGCAACTCGACATATGTCACAAAGCCCTGCAAACAGGCAGACGGAAAAATTGTAAAAACCATTTCTTACATTTATTGCGGCATTGTAGCGCTTTTAACAATGCTTCCGATAGTATCGTTTGTTGTGCTTGCTTTTGCAAAGAACTATCCGAACGATTTGAGTTTTACATTCGCAAACATAATCAAAACATTTAACTTAAAAGCGGATACTTACCTTTTAAACTCCGTTATCATCGCCATCCTGTCCGCTGCAATAGGCGTTTGTATCGCTTTTACATCTGCATACCTTTCGGCAAGAATGAAGTCGCCTGCATCAAGGTTTTTACATCTTTCATCAATGACTTCTGCGGCTATACCCGGTGTTGTTTTGGGTCTTTCCTACGTACTCACCTTTAACAAAACACCGATATACGGCACGGTGATTATACTTATACTTGTTAATATGATTCACTTTATTTCCTCGCCGTATTTGATGATGTACAACTCGTTATCAAAAATAAACGAAAACCTTGAAGGAACGGCGCAAACCTTGGGAATAAGCCGTTTGCATTTAATTAAAGACGTACTTATTCCGCAATGTAAGGGAACAATTGTCGAGATGTTTTCATACTTCTTTGTAAACTGTATGATGACAATTTCGGCGGTTTCGTTCCTCGCAAGTACCGCCAACAAGCCTATCTCGCTTATGATCAATCAATTCGAGGCTCAGGCACAGATAGAATATGCGGCGGTCGTATCTATTCTTATATTAGTTGTGAACCTTATTATTAAGGCGGTTGTCTATTTATTAAAAAAACGCGCTCATAACTAAAACGCGCAAAACATAAAACTCCTCGATGATATATCGAGGAGTTTTTCTTATATTTTAAGCACCTAACATACTCAGTATAACAAAACGTTAATCCATTGTCAAGCGTTTTTTGCGTTTTGATGTGCCTTTTGCTCATTTTCTGCTATTTGGCTAAATATTTTTAGTGCATTTTGTATGTTTCGTGTATTGAAAAAGGGTATTTTATATGGTAATATAAAGGCGAAGAAAGGAAGTGAGTCCAATGTACAGGTAAAGCAAACACCAAATCCACAAAGCGGTGCGAGAAGAACAAAAAAGTCAGTTGCAAAGATTTTAGCGAGAATGCAGAGAGTAAAGTAATCGGGGTACTCGAAAATGTGGTAATAGTATAGAAGCCTAATTTGCGAAAACAAACTTCTTCCCTGCAAATTGGTTCGATAAAAAGAACCGTCGTTTACAATCCAAAATGCCATTCATAAAAGCCAAAGCAAGTTTCACTTACGAAACACATTAAAATTAACAGGCACAAGGAAATGAACAAAAGCATTTAGAGGAAGTAAACGCAAAACCAAAGAAAGAGAGGTTAACCAATGATGTTGGATATTAAGTCAGAAAATAAATAACCCTTGGTTGTAACATAGATTATGCAACCAAGGGTTATTTTTTTGTCTACATCAAGGCCTAAGCGAATCAAGAACATTCAAGAAACGGTCGATTTCTCGGCGGTTATTTTTTTTAGAAAGTGAAAGTCTTACACCGCCGCTGTCGTACGTTCCCAACGTCATGTGAGCATTTGGCGCGCAATGATACCCTGCACGTAGTGCAAAACCTTTTTCTGCAAGTACCGCACAGAGATCCTCACAATCAAATCCCTTTTTATTAAAGAGCAGAACCGGAACATAATCGTCCCAATTATTTTTTAATGGTGCGCCATACAACGTTATGTCAACCATTTCTTTCATTGAACCAACAAGATACTCAAAAAGTTCGCTTTCTTTATTGGAAATCACCACTTCGTCCAAAGCGGCAGAAAGTCCTGCGATACCGCAGACGTTTAATGTTCCCGATTCGAGTCTTTCGGGATATATCTCAGGCATTTCTAATGATTTTGAATTTGTCCCCGTGCCGCCTTCGATGATCGGATCTATAATTATATCGCTATACGGATTTATTATCAAAGCACCTACACCCATCGGCCCAAACAGTCCTTTATGGGCAGGTATACAGATTATGTCAACCCCGAGTTCGACTATATCTATTCCTATATGACCTGCCGTTTGAGAAGCATCAAGAATGAGCACCGCTTCATCGGAGAGTATTGATCTGAACCGTTTTATTGGCAATATCCGACCGCAAATATTTGAGGCATGTGTTATTACCGCAGATGTGGCAGAGTACGATACCGCAGCAAAGTTATCGCAGGTTATATCATCGCTATTTACATCTACCAAAAATTGTCTTAACACCGTTTGCCCATTACGTCTTAACGTATTGAGCGGTCGCATCACCGAATTATGCTCCATTGATGAAACAAGAGTGACGCCGCCGGGACGGTTTGTGCCTTTAATAGCCACATTCAACGCTTCGGTTGCAGATGAAGTGAAAATTACACATTCAGGGCGTGTATTAAACATACTCGAAAGTTTTTTCCGACACTTATAGACGGTTTCTGACGATTCGAGCGCATATTTATGTCCGCTCCTACCCGAATTACCGCAACGTTTAACCGCATCTGTCATTGCCGTTATTACCGAACGCGGCTTCGGCATTGAAGTAGCGGCATTGTCAAAGTATATCATTTTTCTTCTGTGCTCCCTATTATGGGAATCCCGGATTTTATTAGAAGTTCTTGAGATTTTTCGAGCAACGCTTCATCAAAACTTACACCGTATCCGCAACCGCGCACGTTTCGCACCGCTTTTGAACGTGTTATATTTGAATAAACCCCGTTATTTTTAAGCAATTCCTGTGCCTTGAGTGCATAGGTTATTGACGAGAGGACGATTACTTTTTTCATTTTTTTCACTCCCTGATATATAATATGAAAGCAAAATAAAAAAGGTTTTTCTTTAGAGCGAGAAAAAACTCGTTCTTTACGTGCTTGAAAGAAAAATGCAATAAAAAACAAGTTTCCTTTTTTAATGGGGAAACTTGTTTTCTTTTATAATGAAATTAAATTTTCATTGTATTTTCAAGCACTTTCCACAAAACCTTCGACTGCTGTGCATTTGCACAGCGACGCTCGATTTTGTGAAAAAATAACTTCGTTTTTCTCGCTCTAATAGTTTTACAAATTAACTTTTGAAGAACGCCGCAGAAGCGCGGAACATTTCGTAAATATCATACTTAGAAGCGAGTTCGTTTACCGAGTGCATCGAGAGCAACGGAACGCCGCAATCGATAACCTCGATACCGTAGTGCGCGATATCAGCCGCAACCGTACCTGCGCCGCCTTGGTCTACTTTACCGTATTCGCCAACCTGCCATGCTACACCTGCTTCGTCAAGTATTCTTGTCAACTTTGCAAGTGTTTCGGCAGATGCATCGGAGCAACCGCCCTTACCGCGAGAGCCTGTATATTTGCTTATTACAACGCCTTTGTTCAAGTATGCCGAGTTCAACGCCTCGTAAGCATCTGCGTAGCAGGGGTCGTATGCGCCGCCTACATCGGCAGACAGACAGATACTACCGCGTTTACATGCGTAGAAATCGCTGTCGGTAGATTCACAAAGTGCGCGTATAAAGTCAGCGTAGGTTTCGCTTCCAAGGCCTGTTACGCCGTAAGAGCCGATTTCCTCTTTGTCCGCCAACATGACTATTGCGGTATGTTCAGGCACATCGCCGTCGGTGAGTGCACGTAAAGCAGGATAACCGCAGATACGGTCATCGTGGCCGTATGCAGATATAAGCGAACGGTCAAATCCGACTTCACGCGACATCATAGCGGGAACTGCAGTAAGTTCAGCAGTTATAAGATCACGCTCGGTTATACCGTATTTTTCGTTAAGAATAGAAAGAACCTTTAATTTAACTCCGCCGTCTTCATCAATAGGAAGTGAACCGTTGATTATATTCAAACCTTCGCCGGGGATAAATTCCGATGCAACCTTGCTCATCTGGTCCTTACCGATATGAGGCATAAGGTCACTGATATAGAAAACGGGATCGTTTACATCTGCGCCGATATTGACATCTACGCGTGTACCGTCAGCACGGTATACAACGCCATGAAGTTCAAGCGGGATAGCAGTCCATTGATATTTCTTGATACCGCCGTAATAGTGTGTCTTAAAATAAGATATTCCGCTATTTTCATAAAGCGGTTGAGGTTTTAAGTCAAGGCGAGGAGAGTCTATATGAGAAGCGATTATACGGCAACCCTCGCTAAGCGATTTCTTACCGATAACTGCAAAGAAAATACTCTTCTCGTGGTTTACATAACACACTCTATCCCCTGCTTTTAGTTTTTCGCCAAAAGTGTAGGGTTTGAATCCTTTTGCAATCGCTTCGCCCTCGGTATAAGTAACCGCCGTACGTTCGGTTTTTGCGTTATCAATAAAGTGGCGGTAATCTTTTATGAATTCCTCAACCTTTTGAAGTTCCGCTTCACTTGTGGGAATAGAATAAGGTTTCTTGAATTCGAGTTTTTCGGCTTCTTTTCTTTCCATTTCTAATCTTCTCCATTATAATAAATTTTTTTATACTGTTCGTAATTATCTGCGACTCGGTTTACATAATTTCTTGTTTCATCTAACGGAATATTTTTAAGCGTTTTGCCGTCATCAGTATACCGTGAATCGCTCAGCCAGTTTGTCACCCTTCCGTGTCCCGCGTTATATGCCGCAAGGGCGGTTTGCCATGAACCAAAGCGGTCCATAAGATGACGCAAATAATATGTTCCGTATTTTATATTTGTTTCAGGATCGGTAATATCGCCCGTCGGAGCGGATTCGCCGAGCAAACGAGACAGCCAACTAAGTGTATCGGGCATTAATTGCATCAACCCGACCGCACCTGCGTGGGATTTTGCGTTAGCATCAAAATCGCTCTCGGCAAGGATAACCGCATAAATCAGCGCTTCGGGCACATTATACTCTGCCGCATATTTTGTGACATAACTTTCATACTCGCGCGGATAGAGATATTCCCTTATCTTATCTACAGCATAGAAAGAGGCAATCGCCAATATAGCGAGTGCAACTATACATGTCACAATAACAGAAACG
Source organism: Eubacteriales bacterium (assembly GCA_045652625.1). Taxonomy (GTDB): domain Bacteria; phylum Bacillota; class Clostridia; order Oscillospirales; family CAG-382; genus Coliplasma. Next base: position 34,712 of record JAZRUR010000021.1, read on the forward strand.
GATTTTTTCAACACTTATTCTCCTTGATATTGTCAACGAGTTCCAAAACCGCGTTTTCGAACGCTTCAAGCGACGAATCGTTATAGATGATACAGTCGCTGTTTTCTGCAATAAAATCGATTGCAGGCTGATTTGAGAGGCGAGAACGCGCTTCTTCTTCGCTTATTCCGTCGCGTGTGGTTATACGCGAGATACAAATGCTATTGGGCGCTATTATGCCGACTATAAGGTCGCACATAGCGTCGATTCCGCTTTCGAAAAGCGTAGGTGCGTCTATAACGACGATATCGTTTTCATCATATTGAGAAAGTATATTCTCTACTTCTGCAATGATATGTTTATGAGTTATTTCGTTAAGAACATCTAATTTTTCCTTGTCGGAAAACACTATCGGTGCGAGATAGCGTCTATCGAGTGCGTTATCTTTTATAACTTCCTTGCCGAAATAAGATGCTATCTCTAAAAGGCAATCAGACGGTTTTGAGACAAGTTCTTTATAAACGGCATCACAATCAATTACCTTTAATCCGTTTTTTGCCGCAACGGACGAAAACAAGCCTTTTCCGCTTCCGCTTCTGCCGCAAAGTCCAATTAGTCGCATTTACCCAAAACCTCCTCGATTTTTTCCTTAGGAAACGAGCCGAGGCGCAAGATTTTAGGTTTCTCGCCAACGAGCGATACAATAGTGGATTCCAAACCGAGTTCGCTATTTCCGTCGGCAATTATTATATCGGCGATATCCTCTACCGCATTCAGTTCCGAAACGCTCTTTGCACTTTCAAATCCCGAGATATTCGCGCTTGTGGCGGCTATAGGCATACCTAACGCGCGTGATATATCGAGGAACGTTTTATTAGACGGAAAGCGCAAACCGACGGTATCTCCACCAGAAACCGCGATTGAAGGAACTTTTGGTTTCTTCTTTACAACCAATGTAAGAGGACCGGGGGTAAATCTACGTATAAGTTCACGTGCTTTATCATCAAGTATACCGATTTCTTCTGCCATTTCGATACCCGAGATATGCATAAGAAGGGGTTTATCAAGAGGGCGTTGTTTTTTTTCATAAAGTGTTGCTATTGCTGTTTCGTCGTACGCATTAACACCTATGCCGTAAACGGTTTCGGTAGGAAAAACCGCAAGGCCGCCGTTTTTAAGTATTTTTACACATTCGTCAACTGCGGTTTTGGTGTTATCAGCATCAATATGAAATATTTTACTATTCATTAATCTTCACCCCCTTATGGGATTATAGCACATAAGTTATCCTTTTTCCACAGTTTGACGAAAAAAACTATTGAATATACGTCATTTCTTTGTTATAATATCTTTACTTAAACACATGGAGATTATGATGCCGATTAAGATACCTATGTCACTACCCGCCGCAGAGGCGTTAATAAAAGAAAATATATTCGTCATGGACGAAGCGCGTGCGATAAGGCAGGATATCCGTCCGCTTAAAATCGCTATTATGAACCTAATGCCCACCAAGATAGTGACCGAAACGCAGTTTTTGAGACTTTTGTCAAACACTCCGCTTCAAATAGACATAACCTTACTCAACACCGCTTCTCACCGTTCGAAGAACACATCGGAAGAACATTTAGAGACCTTTTATAAGACTTTTGATGAAGTTAAGAACGAAAAATTCGACGGACTTATTGTTACGGGTGCGCCCGTTGAGTTACTTGATTTTAACGATGTTGATTATTGGGACGAACTTTGCGAAGTCGTTGCTTGGGCCAAAAGGAACGTATATTCGACAATGTATGTTTGTTGGGGCGCTTACGCAGGTCTTTACATCAATCACGGTATAAATAAAATCGCGCTTAACAAGAAGGTTTCGGGTGTTTTCAGGCATAAAAATTTAGTTCCCGAATACCCCTTGGTGCGCGGATTCAACAAGGAGTTTTCTGCGCCTCATTCGAGATATTCAGGTGTTAAACGCGAGGACATAGAAAAAGCAGACGACCTACTTATACTTGCCGAATCTGACGAAGCAGGTGTTTATATGGTCGCCAACAAAAACGGTCGCGAATTTTTTGTTACAGGACATTGCGAATACGATTTTGACACGCTCAGGAACGAATATGAGCGCGACGTTTTAAAGGGCATCAACCCCGAAGTACCCAAGCATTACTTCCCCGACGACGACCCGACAAAAGAACCTATAAGCACATGGAAAGCACATGCGCATTTACTTTACGCAAACTGGTTGAATTACTTTGTATACCAGAACACACCTTACGATTTAAACGAAATGTTGAATTAACAGAAAACGAGCAGTTTAAAACTGCTCGTTTTTACATTTATTTAGCGTGTTCTGTACCTAAAAGTGCCGCGCCGATTATACCGCCGTTGCCGTTTAAAGAGGTCGTGGCCACCTTGCAATGTTTATAGACTTTATCCTCGAACAGTTTTATCAAAGATTCGCCTTGATTTGCGATACCGCCTGTGAGAGCGATAACGGCAGGTTGGAAAATATGTATCAAACTATTCAAACCGTCCGCCAAGATTTGTCCATACTCGTCAAGAATTGCTTTCGCGACAGGACAGCCCATTTCGTTTGCATCGAACACAGTCTTGCCATTGATACCGTCTTTTGCAACGGTTGCCAAAATGCTATTCGGGTTTTCTTGCACCGCTTTTTCGGTTACTTCGATAAGTGCGGTAGCAGAAGCATAACGCTCGAAGCATCCGTGAAGACCGCATTCGCACTCAATACCGTTACGGTCGATAATGAAATGCCCGAGTTCGCCTGCGCGTTTCTGATGTCCACGCACAATCTTACCATCCACTATCATCGCACCGCCAATGCCTGTGCCTATGGTGATAATAAGCGTATCGTCAGCGCCTTTGCAGACGCCTGCCGCTCTTTCGCCGATGAGCGCACAAGTTCCGTCGTTTTCGATGAGGGTAGGAAGATTTAACGCCTCGCCAACCTTGATTGCAACGGGTTCGTTAACAAACGGAAGATTACCTGCGGAAACAACCATTCCCCTTTTAGGATCAACTCCGCCTGCAGAACCGATACCGATTGCCTCAACATCGTATTTGGCGCAAAGTGTACGGCAATTTTCAATAATGCCGTTGATAATACCTTCGGAGGTTGCTTCTTCTCCTGTAGGAAATCTTAACTTTTCTATTACATTATACTCGCTATCAACGACACCTATTTTGACACTTGTACCGCCGATATCGACGCCTATTCTATAAGTCATTACTTACACCTAATACCTTTTACAAACACTGCCTTAATATTTAGTTCGCTATCGCAAACTATAAGGTCGGCTTGTTTGCCTATCTCTATTGAACCGGTTTTATCCGCTATTCCCAACGCCTTTGCAGGGTTTAACGACGCCATTACCGAAACTTCGTTCAACGGAACGCCAAGTTTCAGTAAATTCTTTGCGCCGACGTGCATACTTACGCAACTTCCTGCGATTTTGCCTTGATCGTTACGGCATATACCGTCCTTAACCGTACGTTTTCTTCCGCCAACGATAAATTCGCCGTCGCCGAGCCCAGACATGAATCCCGTATCGCTAACAAGAGTTATACCGTCACATCCTTTTAAGCGATACACCATTTTAATAACAGGCGCATCGAGGTGAACCAAGTCGCATATCATTTCGCAATTAACCCGTTCATCTGTAAGAGCCGCGCCTAAAACGCCGCTTTCGCGATGTGACAGCGGTCGCATTGCATTGAAAAGGTGTGTCGCACGACTTGCCCCTGCGTCGATCGCTAAAACCGTCTGTTCATACGTAGCATCGGTATGGCCGACAGATACGTTTACACCGCAGGAAACCGCCATTTTCGTTGCATCAATCGCATTTTCGCGTTCCGGCGCTATGGTAATTATCTTTAACATGCCCTCTGCCGAATCGGCAAAATCTTTTACCGTTTTGGCGTTACATTCTATATCGGGCGGTGTCATAACTCCGCTTTTCACAAGCGAAACGAACGGACCCTCAAGATTGATTCCCTCAACTGACGCGCCGTTAACATTTCTTTTTGATTCGCGCAAAATACCCTTTTCGGCATTTATAACATCTTCGGGAGGCATAGCGCGTACAGTCGCGGCAAACGCCGTTACGCCCTCGTTTGCAAGCCATTCACGCGCAGGAGTAAAATCCTCATCGGGTGACGCAAACTCAACGCCTACACAGCCGTGAATATGGGTATCAATAAAGCCCGAAATAACAAACAAACCTTTTGCATCAAAAGTTTCGTCTTCTTTATCAAGCGCTCCGAGAGCGGTTATCAAACCATTCTCGAATTCGATATCGGTCTGTTCAAAGCAACGCGTTTTGCCGTTTAGAACGTTACCGTTGATTATACGCATTGTTAATTACTTCCCTTCGATATCGCGTATCATGCGTTGAAGATTCTCGGTGCCGATTGTTACTGCATCAAGAGGAGTTTCAAGACCTTCAAATTCGAGAGAAACGAATCCGTCATATCCAGACGCACGTATTGCGTTGAGGATTTGATAGGAAGGAACGTTACCGTGTCCAAAAATAGTTGCACGTCTGTAATTACCGCCGCGAGTGAGTATAAAGCCCTTACCGGGGTTATACGACATTCCCGAACGGATAATGCAGTCTTTTGCGTGAACGTGAACTATCAAATCTATTAAACGCGAAGCAGAAGTATAGCAATCTTCATCAACGCTACCGAAGTTTCCTACATCACACAAAAAACCGTAGTTTTTATTATTAACAGCAGTAAAAAGGTCTACCAAGCGGTTACTGTCTTGCATTAATCTACCGTGGTTTTCAGAGCAGGTCATAACGCCCTTGCTCTTTGCATAATCTGCAACCTTGGAAATTGCAGGAGCAACATATTCAATAACGTTTTGATAGGTTTTTACGCCATTGTAATCCTCATAAGTAGAGTAACTGTACGCGATGTCATGGCGAAGCAACGGGATACCGCATTCAGACGCGATGTCGATATGTTTGCACACACGGTCTATTTCCTTTTCTACGTCCTTGACGAAAAAGTTCGCGCCCGTGGTATAGATAGGAGTTTCAAGTCCTACCTTTTTCGCGTGTTCGGTAAGTGCAAGTGCATAATCGAGCGGAGTATATCCCTCGGGTGTTGTATTGTCATCGAGCACGAACTCGATACCTTCACAACCAAGTTCTTTTGTTTTATCAATTGCATCAAAACGTGTGAAATTTCCGTCTGCATAAAGGCGGTGATAACTATATGTACTTACGCAACTTTTCATTTTTTATTCTCCTATAATAACTTCCTTACCCTGTGCGGCGGAATCGTAAATAGCCTGTAACATTCTTTGCATTAAAACAGCCTGTTCGATAGGATATTTGGTTTCGTGAACACCATTAAGAACACAGTCGGCAAAATGTTCTATTTCGAATTGGAATCTATCGTTTTTGTTTAACACAGTTACGTTATCGGTAGAAAGGTGTCCGTTTCTTTCGCCGTAAATAGTCAACGGTTCAACGGTTGCGCCTGCCTTAGAGCCACATATCAATGTTTGGAAGCCATCGGGAGCGTTAATCGCCCAACTTGCCTCAAATGACATTGTAGCGCCGTTTTCAAAATGGATAACACCTGCGCCCGAATCTTCACAGTCAAATTGATTATCGGGGCAAGAAGTACCTTGCCATCTATCAACGCCCTTGGTTTGATAATTGCCGATTTTATTGAATACGTTTGCAGAAACGCGAACAGGTTTCGGGTTACCCATAATATACCAAGCGGCATCGATACGGTGGACACCTATATCTATAACAGGTCCGCCGCCGGATGTCTTTTTATCAGTAAACCATCCGGTCGGGGTACCGCGACGGCGGGTAATATTGGTTTTTGCATAATAAACTTCTCCAAGTTCGCCGTTTTCATACATATCACGAAGATACATGTTTGCATAGCCAAATCTGGAAGGAACGGCAAGAAAGAAAATAATTCCGGTTTCTTTTATAACCTTTTCCATTTCTAACGCATCGTCAAGACTCATTGCAAGAGGTTTTTCACACATAACGTGTTTACCTGCTTTTGCCGCAGTTATAAGACAGGGTTTATGTGCATTGTTCCATGTACAGATATCAACCGCATCAATATCTGCCTTTTCGAGCATTTCCTCGATAGACGAATAAACCTCGGGGATTTCGAACTGTTCTGCAGCCTTTTTTGCGCGTTCAAAGTCGATGTCGCAAATAGCAGCAGGGATACAGTTGGAACATTTTTTATAAGCAGGAAGATGTGCGTTAACGGCAATATTTCCTGCTCCGACAACGCCGATTCTTAATTTTTCCATGATATTCTTCTCCTGATAAATATGAATTTTATCCTTACTACTCATATATCACAAAAGGCAATAAAAGTCAATCGCATTTCTCATTTTAATAAAAATAAAAGGACAGGTATAATCCTGTCCTTTTATGTTAAATCTGAAATTATTCAGCCGCTGCTTCTTCCTTGACTTCAGCCTTAACTGCCTTCTTGGTAGACTTCTTTGCGGGTTTCTTTTCTTCAACCTTAGGTTCTTCCTTCTTCTCTTCCTTTGCGGAATAGAGTGTTTCAGCACCTACGAGTTCTATGATTGCCATTTCGGCACCGTCGCCACGTCTGGGGCCAACCTTAAGAATACGGGTATAACCGCCGTTTCTTTCATCGTAGAGAGGAGCAATCTTGGTGAAGAGTTTATAAACAACACTTTCCTTTTTGAGGAATGCAATTGCCTGTCTTTTTGCGACAAGGGTATTTTTCTTGCCGAGAGTGATCATTTTATCAGCAAGTGCGCTGACTTCGGCAGCACGGGTTACGGTAGTTTCGATTCTTCCCTTTTCGAGAAGGAAGGTAACCATTCCCCTGAGCATAGACATTCTATGTGCAGTAGGTCTGCCTAATTTTCTTGTTCCGGGCATTTCCTTTGCCTCCTTATTTTATTTTGCCAGAGGTTTAGTCATCCGATTTACGGAGCGACAGACCAAGGGACTGAAGCTTCTGGATAACTTCTTCAAGCGATTTTTTGCCGAGGTTTCTGACCTTGATCATGTCATCCTCGGTCCTGTTTGTAAGGTCTTCTACGGTGTCGATTCCCGCTCTCTTCAAACAGTTGAAACTTCTTACAGACATATCGAGTTCTTCGATTGTCATTTCAAGAACCTTTTCCTTTATCTTTTCTTCTCTTTCAACCAAGAACTCAGTGTTCTTTGCTTCATCAGAAAGTTCGATAAAGAGATTGAGGTGTTCGTTAAGAATCTTTGCTGCGAGGGATACAGCCTCCTTAGCATTTATTGTGCCGTTGGTGGTTACATCCAATTCGAGTTTGTCAAAGTCGGTTATATTGCCGACACGGGTATTTGAAACCGTAAAGTTTGCTTTTTGAACCGGGGTGAAGATAGAATCGATATATATTGTGCCGATTACAGGGTTTTCAACCGCGGCCTTATTCTTCTCCGAGGAAACATATCCTCTGCCGTGCTCGAAAGTAATCTCCATGAAGAAGGGTGCGCCCGTTTCTACGGTCGCAATGTGGTGATCGGGATTGAGTATCTCGATATCAGAATCAACCTGGATATCACCGGCAGTGACTTCACCGCCACGAACATCAATTACGTAGGTTTTGGGTTGCTGACAATATAATTTTGCCACGATTCCTTTAACGTTAAGGATTATTTCGGGAACGTCCTCGGTTACTCCGGGAACGGTAGAAATTTCGTGGAGTACGCCGTCGATCTTAACGCTCGAGGCTGCCACACCGGGCAGAGAACTAAGAAGCACACGACGGAGCGAGTTGCCTAGCGTAATACCGTAGCCTCTTTCAAGAGGTTCTACGATGAACAAACCATGTTTGCCGTCTTCGCTGAAGTCGGCAGTAATGATATTCGGTCTTTCGATTTCGATCATTCTGTTTTCCTCCTCTAAATGTTACAACTCCTGGTATACAGAAGTTATTATTTCGAGTACAACTCGACGATAAGGTGTTCTTCGAACGGAAAATCAATGTCTTCTCTCTTGGGAAGTTCAGTGATTGTTGCCACGATATTTTCCTTATCGACATTCATCCAGGAAGGTACTGTCCTTGCGGTGATATTCTCGATAAGCACCTTGAATTTTTCAAGTTTACGGCTCGAGTCCTTAAGTGCGATTACATCGCCCTTGCGTACTTCGTAAGAAGGAATGTTTACCTTCTTGCCGTTTACAGTAAAGTGTGCATGAAGTACGAACTGACGTGCTTCCTTACGGCTATCCGCCATGCCCATACGGTAAACTACGTTATCGAGTCTGCGCTCGATCATGGTGAGTAGATTTTCACCGGTTTGGCCTTCTTTTCTGTCGGCCTTTTTAAAGTAGTTCTCAAACTGCTTTTCCAGAATGCCATAGTACCTTTTTGCTTTCTGCTTTTCGCGAAGCTGAAGGCTATATTCCTTGACTCTTCTTCTGCCACTACCTGCGCCATGTTGGCCGGGTGCCTGTTCTCTACGTGCGATTGCGCACTTATCGCTCATGCATCTTTCGCCCTTGAGGTAAAGCTTGCAGCCTTCTCTGCGGCAAAGGCGGCAGGAAGGACCAGTATATCTTGCCTTAAATTCGTCCGTTTAATGTTATACGCGTCTTCTCTTAGGCGGTCTGCAACCGTTGTGAGGGATCGGCGTAACGTCTTTGATGAGTGTGATGTCTAGGCCTGCTACCTGTAGGGATCTGATAGCGGCTTCTCTACCTTGTCCGGGGCCTAGTACGAAAACTTCTACAGCCTCCATGCCATGTTGCATAGCGGCCTTTGCGGCGGTTTCTGCTGCC
>JAZRUR010000022.1:0-13325 GCA_045652625.1 Eubacteriales bacterium
CAGGTGGTAGCGCACATCCTTGGTAAGGATGAGGTCATGAGTTCGAGTCTCATCATCAGCTCCAGCGGATTTAGCTCATTTGGTAGAGCGCCACCTTGCCAAGGTGGAGGTAGCGGGTTCGACCCCCGTAATCCGCTCCAAAAATGGTTCGGTAGTTCAGTTGGTTAGAATGCCGCCCTGTCACGGCGGAGGTCGTGGGTTCGAGTCCCATCCGAATCGCCATCGCTTTCCTGCAATAGCGGGGGAGTGATATGCCTCTGTAGCTCAGTTGGTAGAGCAGGAGACTGAAAATCTCCGTGTCATTGGTTCGATTCCGATCGGAGGCACAAAAAAATAAAGACCATCTTTTGATGGTCTTTATTTTTTGTGTTTGTGTCCGCAAGGACACAACATCGTTTTGCAACGCAGTGCAAACATCGTTTGACCGTCAGGTCAACATCGTTATTCTTTAGCGGACACAAAACGAGGTTGCGATAAATCGCAAATGATGTTGTGCTTCGCACAAATGATGTTTTGCCTTTGGCAAAAACGATGTGATGCTACGCATCAATGATGTTGCACTTCGTGCAAATGTGTGGTATAATGAGTTATGCGAACGGAGAGAAAATTATGAAACAAGATAAACTTTCGGATTTGTCAATGCAATTATCTGTCGACGTTTTGAATCTGGCAAAAGAACTTAAATCAAAACATGAAACTGTTATTTCAAATCAAATCAGCAGAAGTGCTACAAGTGTTTGTGCAAACATCGCGGAAAGTAAATACGGCCATAGCCGTGCGGATTTTATTGCCAAACTTGAAATCGCACTCAAAGAAGCGAGTGAGACAGGCAAATGGCTTGAAATACTTTTGAAATCTGATTACATCGACGAAAAAACATATAAGAAAATTGACAAAACATGTTCGACCATTCGTATTTTACTCATCGCTTCAATCAAGACGGCAAAAAGTAAACTTGCCAATAACAAAACAGCAGGAGCATAACATGAACTTTACTATAAGAAAAGCAGTAACAGACGATTATAGAGCGATTTGGAAGTTGAACACCGAGGAGATGGGGTACGAGGATACAATAGATGGCACGAAAAAGCGTATGGAAATACTGCTTTCTGACGACAGCCACCGCATTTTTGTTGCCGAGGCAGATAACAAAGTTGTGGGATACGTTCATTCCAACAATTACGAACTCATTTTTATAGAACCGTTTAAGGATATTATGTCGATAGCCGTTTCTTCCGAATACAAGCGCAACGGAATCGGCAGAGCGTTACTTGCCGAGGTGGAGAAATGGGCGGTTGAAACGGGTTCTGTCGGTGTCAGGCTCGTGTCGGGCGAATCACGAGTGAAGGCACACGAATTCTACCGCAGTTGCGGTTATGTCAGCCACAAAAAACAACTTAATTTCGAAAAAAGATTTTGATTAAAAAGAAAGAGTTTCTGCGTGATACAGAAACTCTTTTTTTTATTAAATACCGGCATAAGCGAAATACCATCGTCCCGATATCTTTACGGCGAGGTATTCGCGCGTGGTTTCGTTAGTGCCCTTGGTTACCGTCATTTTTACGATCGCTATTTTATCAATATCCTCGTTGCCGTTTTCGACCTTTTGAGTATATTTTTTCATAGCGTCTTCGTACTTTTTACTGTCTTTTTCGTATTCGAGCACGGATATAAGGCTGAACTTGATATCCGATTCGGTATACTGCGGTGTTTTCCCCTCGTACCCTTTTTTTAGGTAGGATTCAAGAAGTCTGTCGCTTGTTTCGCGGTTGCCGTAAAGCACGGTCTTATTGTAGTCCGAGGAATACTCGATCATGTTTTCGATATCGTACAAAATAGCGGCACGTTCGTATTCCGCAATCGCCTGTTCGGGCGAGGAAGCGCCTGTGAATACCATATTCGCAACAAAAATTAAAACCGCCGCAAGTACGATGCCGAGAACGGCACAAAGCGAATACACCAATATCTTTTTCGCTTTGGGATTCATCTGCTTTTTCGAAGCATTTATCTCCTCGATAGAATCGTAGATGTCAATTTCTCTTTTCATACAAAACCTATTTTTATTTTTGATAAGAACTGCATAGTTATCTTTCGGAAAGTTTACATTTAAAGAGTTTTTCCAAAAGTCGGTCCTCTGCAAACGCCGCGTTCCAAATACCGTGGCCTGCTTCGGGGTACTCTTTATACTCGATTACGGTACTACCCGCTTGGCGTATAGCGTCAACGGTATCGCGCGAACCCGACACGGGAACTGCCGTGTCCTGCGCTCCGTGAAATACGAACATGGGGGTGTCTTTAAGAACCTTTGCTTTGCTCGGGTCGCCAGACCCGCAGATCGCAACACCTGCGGCGAACATATCGTTATAACGCGTAATGATATCCCAAACGGCAAAACCGCCCATAGACAAACCTGCCGCATAGATACGGTCGGGGTCGATAGCGTGTTTTTGTTTGAGTTTTTCGATCAATCCGACTGCGGCTTTAAGTACGTTAGATACCGGCACATCATCTACGGAATAAGTACCGCCTGACCAAGGCGTGTCTACCCATTGGTTATCAAGAGGGCATTGCGGTGCAACGATTATGCAATCTTCGGGAACGTTGTCGTAGATATACTGAACGCAATGGAAGAATTGAAGTTCATTGTCGTTACCGCGCTCACCCGCACCGTGGAAGAATATGATCAAGGGGTATTTACCGTTTTTGTCATAATTGTCGGGCAAGAGTAAACGGTAGGGGAGTACGGTACCGTCTTTGGTAAAACGTCCCTTTTTTGCAACCTTCTTGATGTCGCCCTTTCCCGAGCCGGTCAAGGGCACGGAAAGACATAATAATCCTAACATAAATGCAAAAACTTTCTTTATATAAAACTTATTTCTTCTTCTTGTTCAAAACGATTACGACCGCAACGACAGCCGCAACAACGATTAAAGCACCGCCTACGATGAGTGCAACGGTAAGGAAAGATTTGTCGCCGTCGCCTTCGGTTTCAGCGGAAGAATCGACAGTTTCGGAAACGTCATCGGTTTCGGAAGATTCGGAATTTTGAGGGTTGCCGATCGTTATTCTGTCGGAAAGTTTGTGGCTTAAGAGGTTTTTCAAAAGTTCCGGTTCGGCAAACGCCATGTCCCAAATTAGATGGCCTACTTTGGGGTATTCGGTATATTCGATAACCGTACCGCCTGCTTCGCGTATGGCAGTAACCATATCGCGTGAACCGCTTACGGGAACGGTTATGTCGGTCTCGCCGTGGAATACGTACAAGGGGGTGTCTTTAAGTACCTCTGCCTTGGTCGGGTCACCGGCACCGCAAATCGCGATACCTGCGGCAAATATATGGTTGTAGCGTATCAAAGAATCCCAAACTGCAAAAGAACCCATAGATATTCCTGCCGCATAGACACGGTCGGGATCGACAGCGTAGTTTTCTTTAAGTTCCTCGACCAATTCCATAGCGGCGTGAAGTTCGTTCGATTGAGGAACGTTGTCGGCGGAATAAGTGCCGTCTTTCCAAGGAGTATCGACCCATTGGTTGTTAAGAGGGCATTGCGGTGCAACGATTATGCAGTCCTCGGGCATATTGTCGTATATGTACTGAACACAGTTTATAAATTGGCTTTGGTTGTCGTTTCCGCGCTCACCCGCGCCGTGGAAGAAAATGAGCAAGGGGTAATTGCCGTTTTCGTCATAATTATCGGGCAACAACAAGCGGTAAGGCAGAGTGGTGTCTGCGTTGGTAAATGTTTCGCGTTCGGCAACTACGTACACGTTGCCCTTTGCTGCCGCTGTCAACGGCATGGCAAGGCAGAGAAGTGCTAAAATAAATACTAAAATCTTTTTCATACAAAACCTCTATTTTTTCTTTTTGATAAGAATTACCGCGACTGCGACCGCAACTGCCAAGAGTACGCCTATAACGGCGAACACGATCGTTTTGGTCGATATTTTTGATTCGTCTGTTGATTCGGTTTCGGAAACGGATTCGGTATCTTCGGGTTCGGGCTCGGAAGATTCGGGAGTGATTTCTATTCTGTCCGAAAGTTTACAAGCGAAAAGTTTTTCTAAAAGTTGGTCGGTTTGGAACGCTCCGTTCCAGATACCGTGACCGAATTCGGGATATTCGGTATACTCGATAACGGTACTGCCTGCCTTGCGTATGGCGGCAACCGTATCGCGCGAACCCGACACGGGAACGGTAGGGTCCATTGCGCCGTGGAACACGAACATGGGGGTATCTTTAAGTACCTCTGCCTTGCTCGGATCGCCCGAACCGCAGACTGCAATACCTGCGGCAAAGGTTTCGTTATGGCGTGTCATAACGTCCCAAACGGCAAAACCGCCCATAGAAAGTCCCGCCGCGTAGATACGGTCGGGGTCGACGGCATGGTTATTTTTGAGTTTTTCTATCAATCCCATGGCGGCGATAAGTTCGTTCGATTCGGGAACTTCATCAATAGAATAAGCACCGCCCGACCAAGGCGTGTCTACCCATTGATTTTCAAGCGGACATTGCGGTGCGACGATTATGCAATCTTCGGGAGCGTAGTCATATATGTACTGAACGCAATGGAAAAATTGAAGTTCGTTATCATTACCGCGCTCACCCGCACCGTGAAAGAATATGATCAAGGGGTAACTGCCGTTCTCGTCATAATTATCGGGCAATAACAAACGGTAGGGCAGTAAAGTGTGGTCGTCGGTAAACATACCTTTTTGGGCTATTTGTTTAATATCTCCTTTTGCCGACGCGGTCAACGGCATCATCAGGCAAAACATAGCCAGTACAAAAGCAAAAAATTTTTTCATTTCGGTTCTCCATATGGTTATTTGCTTTATTGTATCATATTTTACCGTCGATTGCAAGGCAAAAACTGCCGTCGCGGTATATCCGTTTCGGCAGTTTTTTTGTTTGGGTTTAGTCAGAAGTATGTGTTCCGATTATTTCATTTTTCAGTCTGCTTATGTTTTCGAGGTATTCTGTATATGCTGTTTTCGCATCGTCAAGTTCTTGTTCGCTTCCGCTTCCGCGTGAGTGGCGAATGAGCGCGAATATCAAAGCCGACAACTTTTCTTCGCCCTCCAAACGCATTATTTCCAGCCGAAGCCGTTCATCGCGTTTGTTGTCCGCGTCTTTTTTTGCCTTTTTGACGGCAAAAGTGATTATCGTTGCGAATACACCGCCGGTTAGCCCCGCAGAGGAAAGTATAAGCGGAAGCAACTCGCCTAATATATCAATAGCGCTCAAGGCAGGTATATCAGGTCATAGAGGTAGTCCGATAATAACGAGATTACTCTATGTATCGCTTTGGTCAAAATCTTCATCGCTTTTCTTTATTTGCTTGACAATATTGTTTACATACACGCTGCCCGCCGCGCACAGCAGTCCTTGAGTTACACCTGCAAAAAGTATCTTGAAAAAATCGGTAACGTCGCACGGGAAATATGCCGACAGTTTATACGCCGATGCAAGGACTATACCCATTATTCCCAAAATAAGCGGTATGAGTCGGTCGTCGATACTGCTTTTTTTGATCATCACGCCCAAAACGTAAAGCACGGGTACGATTATATAAAGTTCGGGTTCGATATAACTTGTTATTTCCATAAAATCGCTCCTTATTTTATCGCACGTGTGACAACGGTGTTGATTCTGCCGCCACCGCCGCCGGGCTTGGAATCGTATGAGGAGGGCCAAGTGAACCCAAGCGCGTAATTGGTAGCGTCACGTTCGCTTATACCGCTGTTCAGACAGCAGGTCATGAACTCATCGCGGTCGTTTACGCGCACTCTTATATAGTCCATTTGGTCTTTTAACGCGTAGGTTCTTGCGCTCTGTCTTGAATCGGCTTCGCTCATTCCCGACAGCGAGTATCTCTCGTAATATTTCGAATAACATTCACCATAATATGCTTTCGCATCGTAAGATATTACCTGTCTGCGCATACCGTCAAGGCCGACGTCTTTATATCCGTATGCTTTAAGCATAAATACGAGTTCTTCGAGATAATCGTCACTCATGTTATAGTTGGTGTGCATGTCAAGAAGATACTTGTTTATAAGATATTCGTCTTTGTTTTCTTCGATAAAGTTGTCGTCGGTCGCGTTGCTCACCATAAGTTTGGCAAGGTCTTTCGGTGAGATATCGGGTGTGAAATTGTTTAGGATATCTTCTATTTCGCCGTCGTCCTTGCCCGAACCGCCAGACCCGCCCGAGCCGCCAGAACCGCCCGAGCCGCCCGAAGTATTGCCGTTTACTTGGTTGTAGTACTTGGCGTAGAGTTCGGCAGACTGCATATCCTTTTCGGCTTGCAGTTCTTTGTCAAGCGCTTCGCGCTCGGCTTGCAGTTGGGCTTGGAACTTTTCCTGTTCCCAGAGCCTATCGGCTTCTTTTTGTTCTTTTTGCAACTGTCGTTCGGCTTCGCTTTCCGCCGCTTTTTGTTCGAGCGACGCGATATCGAGTTTGAACTGATTCTTCTTATCGTTTAACGAACCTGCCTTTTCTGCCTGTTCGAGTGTGATGTTGTTCTTTTTATCCGCGAGTTCGAGTTCGAGCGAAGACACGTCGTTTACTTTCTCGCGTTCGAGTGCGCCGAGTCGGTTGGAGAGAAGAATGTTAGAATTAAGTTTCGCCTGTGCCGCCTCGCCCGAAAATCCAAGTCCGCGTTCGGCGAGTTGGGTAAAGGTATTACGCTCGTCGCGCAGGGTGTCGGAATAAACTCGCTTTCGGTCGTCTAAATACTGTTTGTTTATCGAGTCTAACGCCGCGGCATGTGCCTTTTCGGCATTGTCCAGCGCGGTCTTGTACAGCGCAGAGAGTTGTTCTTCGTCTTTTGAATAGTCGTCAAGCAGACTTTTTAAACTGTCTGTGATATTAGAGTATTCCATATCTGTTACTCCTTTCTTTTTCTCTTGTTGTTATGCTTACTCCGTGAAGCACACATTTGCCGTGTCCGCTTACGCTGTGTATTAGCCTAAACGGCATCGCGCGTTTGATAGAGGGACGGAAGGTTATTCGGCAAAAGCGTTCTTCGTCTTCGTAAAAATAGAAACTGCGTTCCCGTATCTCTCCGTTTTCCTTTTCGAACCCGAACGTTACCGTTACAGGTCCGCGGATATATAAGTCGGCATCGAAATTTACAATATCCGCCCTGCCGTTGTTTTGACCGTTGGTGATGTAGGAACTTTTCCAGATGCATTCTTTTGTCGGCGAACTGTTATTTGAATAGTTGAGTACGTACAGTACGTTATCGTAACTGAAATACAGCGATGAATCGCATACCGTAACATGCTCACAGCGAAAATCGGTGTAGGTGTACCACGTGCCGTTGCCGTAGTTGTAGATATACGCGGTGTTATCGCTTATAAAATACAGTTCGCGGTTCGCCTGAAAATCAAACAGTTTAAGGCCGTTTTTGTTTCGGTTAAGGATCTCCGCCATAGAGTCCTGAATAGGAGAGGAAAAGCAGATAGCGTTTTTTTCGTTCGTTACCGAGGTCGATTCCCACATATTCAAGCCGTCATTACAAAGCGTGACGGGGCGGTTTTCGATGATACAGCCGTCGGTTTCGAACAGACAGCCCTTGCTTCCGTTAAGGCTGTACACGGGGAAGGACGCGTTTACGTTACCCAAGCCGTCGTCGTGAAGTTCGCAGTAGGAATAATAAGCCTCGTCCTTTGCAAATATCAACTGTCGGTCGTATTGCTGAACGATGCAGTTTATCTTGTTGTTGCCGATAACGGTAAACGCGTTGACGGGGAAGTAGTCTACGCTCGGAATGCCGTCTGCGAGGTCGGAATGGAAACGGTAGTTGGGATAATCGGGGTTGCCCCACAAAAACGCTCTGCCGTTGGAGTTGCCCCCGAACAGCATTATCTTTGTGCATTTCAAAATGCGGTTTCGGTTTTGAAACGAACCGACTTTTTCATAAATGATCTCGACGTTGTTAAGTCCCTCGGGCAGGGGAGTTACAAAATTGACGTTGTTATCGATCGCGTCAAAAAGAAATCCCTCTGTATGTTCGACGCCGTTGACAATTACCTTTAAAATAGACGTGACGTTGTTTTCGACCAATTTGTACCGAGTCGCTTTGCCGTCAGCCGATATGAGTTGTCTGCGCTTATCGGTCAAAAGGTTTAACTGCTCGAACGGTTCGCCGCCGCCTTCGGGTGTGCAGTTGATCGCAACGGCAGGGATATAACCCTCTACTCTTTCTACGTTTCGACCGTTGTATACGTCGTAGGTCGACTCGGTTTTTGCGTAAACGCAACCGTTGAACTCAAACAGCACACATTCACCCAACCCGATCTCGCCTAACGGTTCGGGCTTGGACATATATACGTTCGGCGGGATACGGTAGAGCACACCCTCCGATGCGACTAATATCATTTCATTCCCGTCGATAGTTCCGCACCATAACCCGTCGATATGTCTTAAAAACCGGTTTACGATATAGATCTCGGGCGCTTTTGTCATAGAACCGCTGTCGGTTATCCTGAAATTCTCCATGACCGTCGCTTTATCGACGTTTGTTTGAAGTTTCGCACGTTGATCGATTCCCGAAAACCCTTTTTGCGAGGTTATCTTCATGAATAGACCTCCGTTATCGGTTCGGCATGTGCTTTGTTAAAATTCCATGCTTTGGATTTTGCATCGCTGTACAGACGGTTCATGTCCGATGCGAGTGCATCGTCTTCGCCCAATGCCAGTAAACGCGCCACACCGTAGGGCAAAACCGAATTTAAGACTATTTCCGAACACTCAATCACGTCGTCAAGCGAGGATATCGAAACCGTTTGATTCTTTACACGTCTTATATGACAGTCAAGCGAAGAATTTTCGGCAAGAGTTATGTTGATAAGCGACAATGCTCTGGTATTTAAGTCTTGAGTGTCGGACGGCAGGGAATAGTCGTTCATCCTGAGTCCCAATAGGTCAAGCGCGAGTTCGAATAATTTGTTTCCTGTCATTTTTACCTCCTTTACTAAGAGTAAAGGCTGTCGCGTCGGAAAACGACAGCCTTTTGTGTCCATAAAATTATTGTGGGTTTATTGTGGGTTTTTTGGGGGTGTTCTTAGTGATTAACTACGTCTACGCACTTGATCAAAGCGAATTTTGCACCTGCGCCGTCAAGACCCATACCGTTGTCGGTAGCGATTTGGAAGTGTCCCAAACCGTCTGCGTCCTTGATACCCTTGGTAGTAAAGCGGACAACATTGAGTTTTCCGTTGGTAAGTACGATTTCGGTATCCTTGTTGCCCTCTGCGGACTTCAACACGAAAGTGTTTACGGCCTCGCCGCCGATGGAGATGTCGATAAGCGCGATTACGGCGTCTTTGCAGTCTTTGAGATCGCATACGATATCGGCTGTCATTCCGCTTCCGCTGATGAGTTGGAATTTGCCGATGTCAGCGCGGAAAAGAGCGGTAGAGTTTACGGGAGTAATAGTAGTTTGTGCCATTAGTTATGTTCTCCTTTCAAAATTAAAGGGTGTTGCCGCCGTCGGTTACGGGACAGCAAACGAGTTCGTCGGGTTTGATTACCTTCGCGCCGAACACAAGACGTCCGCGTACAGCCTTGTCAAACGAGTTTTCAAGTCTGTCGAGCACCTGAGTTTCAAGCACCTGTTCGGCATAAGCGATAGCCGAGTACGAACCTGCAAGCATCATGGTTTCGCCGTCAACGACAGAGAGTTGGTTGGAAACGTAGATGTCGCAGCCGAGTTCGTCGGTGAACGCAACCGCACCCGTGCCGTTTACGCCGTTGTTGATCTGGAACTTGATACCTGCGAGCATAAGTTTGGTCTTAATAAAGGGCGGAACAACGATCCAGGTTCTGCCGTCGGGCACGTTTGCTTCTTCGAGCGTCTGCTTCATAGCCGCGATAGTCTGAAGCACGTTGTCGGGAGTAGCAGAAACCGCATCCATAGATTTACCTGCCTCGTCATAAAGCGAGAACACGTAAGTGTCTACCTCGTTTTTAAGAAGATAACTTGCTCTCTTGGTCTGGCTGTCTTCGAGCCCGATAGAGGAACGCAACGCTTCGATATCCTTAATCTTAAAGGAAAACGCCTTGTCTTGGTCGATAAGAAGTTGAAGCGAAGAATCGTCGATATCTTCGTAAGTGATACTGCCTGTGTAGTCGTATACGGTCGGGTCGTTAAGACCGATAAACACAACGCTGTCGCCGCGGTCTTTTATGTCGCCCGAGAAACTTGTGTTACATACGGTGTTGGCGAGAAGATTATCCTCGTTGGTACGAAGAATCTCTGCGGAAATAATTTTTTCGATACTGTTGTAGTTAGCCAATGATAAATTCTCCTTTTCGTAATTAATTGAATTTCCAGTTTTTCATAGCGGAGAGGATATTCTTGTAGTTGTTTTTGATTTCCTTACCGCTCATTTTTTCTACCTGTTCTTTGGTATAGACAGGCTCGGTTGCGCCGTCTGACGAGGCGTATGCACCCGCGTTGCTGTTTCTTTGGTTTATACCGTCTGCATAGCGGTTGAGTGCGTCTGACGTTGCAAGATGATATGCGTAGGCATAAGAAAGCGTTTCGCCGTTTTGAACGTCTTCCCAAACCGTTTCGGGAATATCGTCTGCGGATACGTCGGGGAAGATCTCGCGGAACTTTTTGATCTCCGCGCTCATTTCCTCGCTGCTCTTTTGGGCTCTTGCCTGTCTGCGCTGACTCTTTTTGTTTTCACGCGCTTCGTCGAGTGCGTTTACGACTTCTTCGGGAAGACCGTCGGTGTTGATAGGCTGTTCGCCGAACTCCTCCTCGACCCTTTCGAGAAACTGGTCGATTCTTAATCCCAAGCCGTCCGCGAGGTCGTAGATAGTGTCAAGTATTTGCTCGTTATTGATTCTTTTCAAGTTCTGATGTAACCATTCCTTCCTGCTGTGCACTTTCGGCATAGCGTATTTCTTCGATAAGTTTGTTTTTGTCGGGAACAAGCCCGTCGGGTATGCGTTCGAGATACTGCGTTGTGCTTATCTTGCCGAGTTTAAGAAGCGAATCAAGCGTATTAAGCGCACTGACCTCACTCCAATAACTACTCGCACCGACATCGACCTTGCAGTCGAACACGCTCTCTTTAAACGCCGAAAGCGAAAAAGAAGTGTATTCGTTTGCGCCGTTTTTGGATACTGCAACAAGACGTTTGTCGTCGTAATAGGAAAACATAAAGTCAAGCCATATAAGTCCTATGTCCTCGACGAACTGATGCATATTGCGCTTGACGTTTTCCAAAGGAACGGCAGACGCGTTTTGAAGCGCAAGAATCGCGCTTGTGTTGTTGGGGGCGACGTCGCCTAACGCCGCATCGGTAGCGCCCAAAAACTCTTTCGTGTTGGCGATAGCCATTTGTATGACGTCAAGCATTCCCGACTGCATAGAACCGGGGGTGATGACCTTGGCAACGCTCTCCACAGGGCCGTTGACGGCAATCGCCTCGCCGACTCTGTCGGACCAGCCGTCAAGCACGGTAGAATCGTATATCACCTTGGAAAATGCGGTATCCATCATGTGCTTCATCACCATAGCAAAACCTTTGTTGATGAATATCTGATTTTCGATAAGTCCCGTACCTGCCGCCTGACCGTGCCATGAGTTCTTTATCGGGTTCCAGTTAAAGAACGCGATAGGGTAAAGCGAAAGCATGGTTTCGGTAGTGTCCTTGATGATAGCGTTCTTGACCGATTTGCGGTATAAGACACGACCGTTTTCGTCTTTCCAGAGTTTGATAAGCGAAATACATTTCGTGCCCTCAAGTTCGTACCTTGCCATATCGCCCGATTGAGTAGAAGTATCGTCGTCGGGTGCGATTTTTTCGATATCCTCTTTCGGTCTGCCGTTTTTCTTCGCTTGATTGATAAGGTCGGCAACCGTTTCGCGCTGAGCGATAAGAATGTACGGCTGTTTTTGTACGTTTTTCGAGTTGGGGTCACCGAAAAATACGTTTGTGTTGTCGATAAGCACACTTTTAAAATCGCCCACAAAAGGCTGACCCGTCTTAATATCGGTGTCCCAGTAGGTGTAGCATACCGCATCACCCGAGATAGCGGCGTCGTTCAACGCTGAGGCGAGTAAGTCATTCATTTTGTTTTTCTCCCAGCGCATATCAACGATAGCGTTGAGTTTTTCAGAGGCGGCACTCGCCTCCTCCTCGCCGAAACCGACGCCGTGTACGGGTGTCGCAAAAGAATAGCGCATTTTAATAGGCGTTTGCATTATACTGCTGGTGAAAAAGCCGATAATGCGCTTAAAGATATTGAACACCGGAGTGGGTAACCCTCCCGAGTTGAGCCCGTCCCATTGGTCGCCTCTGTAAAAACGCTCGTTAGTGTTCACTTTTTCATAAAGATTAATAGAGTAGTTGTACTCTTTGCCCTTTTCGTAAAGAAGCCATTCTTCCGTAAAGGCTTTGTTTTTGTTTTTCATCGTTCTCCTTTCGTACATATCTTAATAGCCGATAAATTCGGCAAACTCGCTGTCGTCGCGGAGTTTTTTTGCGGTGTCGAATGTGTAGATACTTGAAGTATAGGCGTTTGTCTGTTTGGGAGGCATCTTCGGTTGACGCGACATAAGCGCATAGCGTAACGCTTCGGGCGCATGGGTTATTTCGTGAGGCGTACTCGATGCATCTTCGCGTATTTTGTCGTCGAACCGTAAAAGGGGCAGACAACGGATAAGATTCTTGCATTCGTGCGAGATGATAAGTTTTGCATCGCCGCCGTAAGATTCGCCAGATTTTAGATACTCTCTTACGATTCGCCAACCTGCAATACGGCTGTTGTCGGCTTTGACCATGTGCGAAAGACCGCGTTTGCTCATGATATCAAACCCGCTTTTTCCGCTTTCCTGACGTCTGTTCCAAAGGTCGGGAGATGCGACGGTGTAGCGTATTTTTTCGCCCTTTTCGGTAAATGACAGTATCTTGTCCGCCGCTTCGGAAAGTAAAAGGTTGCTCTCGTATAACTCGCGGTAGACGGTAATCTTTCCCGTCCTGTCGACCGCACACCAAAGACATGCGGTCATGTCAAGCCCGTAATCAAGTGCGCGAAAACGGATTGCGTTGTCGGGTATCTCTGCTTTGCCGTAAACGATATGCCTACTCGGGTTGAATTCAGGGAAAAAGGCACCCTCGAAGGCATCCCAGTCGCCGTAAAGCATCGCGCGTCGGCGTATTTCGGGAAGATTCATCAATGTATCAAGATATTCGGGGTTGTTTTCCATAATATATTTGTTGTCAAACACCAAACTCTTGATAAACAGGTAGTCGTCTTCTTTTTCGCTGCCGCGGAACTCTCTGTCGATGAACCGCCG
>JAZRUR010000023.1:0-36013 GCA_045652625.1 Eubacteriales bacterium
TCCGTTTTTTCTAAGGTGTTCGTACTGAGCCGCAGAGGACCACCCATAATTTTAACGCCTAATTATAGCACATAAAACCGTAAAAATCAAGTGTTTTTGCTTATTTTGCCTTATTTTTTCCGATTTTCAATATGTTGTATGGTACAACATATTTGCGCCCTATCGGTTGTGTTTATTTCCTAGGACGGAAGCGCGATGCGTAATAAAACACCTGCATTATAGATGTAATAAGTGCAGCGATATAGGTCATCGCGGCGGCGGTAAGAACCTTTCTCGCGCCCGACAGTTCGTCACGTTCCAACAGCGAACCTCTCTCCAAAGACTGCATTGCGCGTCTTGATGCGTTGAGTTCGACGGGAAGCGTAACCAACTGAAACAACGCAACCGCAGAAAACAGAACAAGACCGATTGTATATAACATCAATCCGAGTTCCGCACTTGCAGAAGATGCGGCATAGGTCATAATACAGCCGACAATTATAAGCAACGGACCTATCCTTGATCCGATGTTGCAGATCGGCACGATCGCCATTCTGAATTTGATCGGTGCATAGTTGTTCGCATACTGCAATGCGTGTCCTGCCTCGTGCGCGGCAACGCCGATAGCGGCTATACTGCTGCTGCCGTAAACCGAATCGGAAAGCGAAATGCTGTTGTTCTTAGGGTCGTAATGGTCAGTAAGGTTTCCGGCAACACGTCCGACAGGTACGTTATAAACGCCACCCGCTTCAAGAACAGCCTTTGCAGCCTGTGCGCCTGTCAAACCTCTGCGCGATGCCACTTTTGAAAACTTATTAAATCTCGATTTTACAAGCATTTGCGCCCATAACCCAAGCAACAACGCAGGGATCATGAAAACTAAATATTGCAGATATCCGTACAATTCTAACACCTCGAAATAATTGTTATTTCGGCAGTTTTGCTAACGGCTTGGAGAGTAATATCACCGCAACCAAGCAGAAAATCATATTTCCAAGCATATAACCACCGTTATAGAGAATCGAATATATGAACGACATCGACGAATCAAAAGTTGCGCCGAAAAGCGAAACTTCGTCACCGACAGCGATCTTCCAAATAGTAACGCCCGAAATAAAATGCATTATAAATCTTGCAAACGAGCCGACTAACGTGCCGATAACAAGACCGTTCTTTTTGTTTTTGAAAAATCCTGCAACGCCGACCGCGCCGTAGGCAAGTACATAGTCAAACAGTACCGAAAGCAATCCCCAACCGATACCGCTGCCTATAAGGCATTTCAAAAATCCGAAAGCCAACCCTGCAGGTATTGCCCACTGAGCACCGCGACGCCAAGCGAGGACGACAAGCGGAACCATTACGAAATCTATGCTTCCGCCGTTGCCCCATAGGTCAATGTTAAAAGGCGGAAAGCGAAGCAAGGTCAACACGATTGCAAGTGCGATCATTATTGCAGATTCGCAAAGTGCTCTTAAATTTTTTGCCGTTTTTGTGTTTTTCATTCTTCTTATTATCCTTTCCGGAACTGCCAGATAAAATACCAAAGTCCCAAAAATGAATACATTTTCGGGACCCTAATAACCTTAAGTCAATACGGCAAAATATGCGTATTCTCCCTACGGCGGCATTATCCGCATCAGGTTCCTCGGGTATGTTCTCAGCCGTGTAATTATATTTTACACAGCACCCCGTATAAATATTATTTTTTATTAAGCAGAGCTCTTGCTTGAAATTAATATATCGCGAAAAATATATTTTGTCAAGTGTTTTTTAATTTTTCGACGTTTCTGACGTTTCAGACTCTTCGGAATACTCCAAAACCTCTGCATCGCTACCAAATTCTTCATAGGTCATCTTCGCAACAACATGAAGGTCTAATGTGTATTCGCTTTCGGGAACGCTGTATCCGCCGGGGATATACGCAGGTGTATCGAAAAGTTTAATATCAAACTCATACCGACACCCGATAACTTTTCCGTCGGATACCGTATAGATACATTCGGTATCCCCGTATTGTGTTTTGTCGGTCTGTGGTTTCTTTATTACACTTGCTATTGTATAAATATCACTGCCGACAACCGTTTCGCACAATTCTTTTGTGTCGGTGCGCTTTACAGTAAAGGTTTTGCCCTGTGCGCTGTTCGAAACGGTTATTTGCCCCTGCTCAGTTGAATATTCGGGCAGTTTTGCATACGGAAATTTCGAAAACAACGTTTCGGCTTCGCGGTCAAACGACAAAACCTCTCCGTCGTCAACCGATATCAACTTGCCGTCCGCAAAATAGTTTGCCCTTACGCTCGAATCTCCAAGATAGGTTTCGTCAAACAACACACTTGCGGTCTTGCTTTCCACGTCCCACGCAACGTTACCGAGCGCGTAATAAAGCACCGCCGACTCGCCGAAAGTTATCTCGAGCATATATTTGCCCGAAACACGGTTTTCGACGTTCGTTGCCTCTATCGCCTCGCAAAGTTCGGAAACGACTTCTGCATCGGGCGTACTTTCGGTTTCTTGACATGCGCAAAGAACAAATACTAACGAACATAAAACTGCAATTATCTTTTTAATCATTTTGTCAAAATCTCGCCGTCAAGATATGCAAACAGACGGTCACGCGCCTCGTTTACATCTTCTACTAACACGTAATAACTGCCCTGTCCGTTGATAGTGAAGAAGCATTTCGAAGAAGAAACACGATAGAATACTATCTCGGGCGAGTTGGTTTCGGTATGAACCTTCAAACGGAAATATTCTTCCTGTGTTTCATCCTCGGAAGGAACATATTCGGTCTGCATCTTTATGCTGATTATCGACTGATAAAGATATTTGAAACTCTTAACGTCATAGTTCTCGCCGTCGAGTTCAACCTCGGAAAGATTGCCGTCGGCATCAAGCGAAAGTTTGAAATCATAGGTCTTTCCGTCGACGGTTATTTCCATTTCGGATATATCTACAAGGAAAATCGAGAAAAGTGAGTGATCAAGATATTCAACAATATCCCAACCGAGCCAAGGTGCGTTTTCGGCAGAGATCTCAACGATAACGTCGGTCGTTGCATTCACTTTTACACCGTTAAGTTCGCCCTTAAAGGTGGAGTAAGCGTAATATTTTCCGTTTTCGTTCAATGCCGAAACATAAAGATCGGTAACAACTCCCTGATATTCAAACGCAAAATGTTTGTCGGGGTCTTTAAGTCCGTACTTGTCCAACAATTCGGTATCAAGCGATGTCGCGTCGCCGTTATCTGCAAAACCGCATGCAACCACGCTTTCACCCGAAAGTTGTGTCAGGCTTTGAACAAAATCGTTGAAGTTAGTCATATCAAGGTAGGAATAGTTCATTCCCTCTGCGATATACTCGTTCGGAGCGGTAAGTTTCCATTGACCGCCGATAGCACTTACAGGTTGAGCGTCTTCGCCGTCAGCATATATTCTTATTTCATCAAAAACAACGTAGGTTTTCGACTTTTGAGGAACATCGAATGCAACCTTGATATATTTTACAACGTTTTCATCGGTAAATTCGAGTTCATATTCTTTTATCGTCTTATCAGAGTGCGAGATCGAAATTTCGCCGTCTTCGATCGCGTGCCAATTGTTTCCGTCATAAGATTTACTTATAGTAACCTTGGACGGAAGGTATGCGCCGCCCGCTTCATCTCTCAACAAACCGAATTTTACACGGTATTCGCCGTTTTTCGCCGCCCTTGTAAGCGCCGCTTCGATATATGTCGCTTTTCCGTTAGAACTTGTAAATCCGCCGAAAACATCTATGTGTTTCTGCCAGCCGTCGGAATAAGCAGAATAATTATCAACCGAGATCTTGTTGCCGATAACGTCCGTGATCGAAGACATGTCGATCGCGCTTAAATTGTCGGCGGCATTGAATTCAAGCATATTCTTGGCTATCGCGCTAACACCGTCGCCGAAAAGGTCGATGCGGATATTGTCGATAGTAAGCATTTGCTCGTTATTGCTGATAGGATTAACGATAGTGGGTTCCATAACTGCGGTTTCGGGCAATGCGATAGAGCCGTCAACCGTATCAACAGGAAGAAAATATATAAGGCTCTTGCTTAAATTATGCACAAGTTGGTCGCCTTCGTCCTTGTTTTCGGACGGTTTGAAAAGTCCGCCGATATAACGTGCGTAGTAATAACTGCCTGTCGAAGAAAGGTCGCCGATATAAACGGTATGAAGAAAATAATTTCCGTTAGAATCGCTGTCGGACATTATTGTATAACTTGCAGTAGTTGGGTCTTTTTCATCAAGACCGTATTTTGACCACGATGTGTCCTCGGGCAGTTCCATTTTACCGTACGCAACGGCATAGCGGCAGTTGGTAGTGAGTTGAGAAAACAACTCGTCATTATAAGAAACTGCTCGCGACGAGCCGAAATAAAAATCGCCTTCATCTTTATATATAGAATACTCGCCGTGACTGTTTTTGATAGTAAGAAACGCTATATTGCTTCTTTGAAGCGACGGGAAGATGAACGGTGCGCCCGTTGCTGTTACTTGGTCGCCGTCTACATCGTATCCGCTCAAAGCGCGAAGCGATATTTCCTTTTCATCTTTTCCGCAAAGCGAGAAAATAGCGTTTGATATAAGCGATTCGCCGTCGAAAGCATATTGCGTTCCGTCGTAAAGCGTCTTGAAGAAGGAATCAAGCGGAATTTCCTCTTTACCGTTATCGGTTATAACGGCAACGCCGTCAAATTCGCCCTCTTCCGATGTTTCCAACGAGATTTTCTTATTCGAAGCGGCAATGACCTCGGAATAACGGAAAATCATCTCCCAATTTTCAACGTTTGCGTCATAATTCGAAAGCAGTATTTCTACCTTGGTATCAATCTCCGAAAGCGCAACCTTTACGTCATCGGTAAGAGTGTAAAAAGGATCGCTTGCTTCTTCTATACCGTCGTCCTTAAAAAATACAATGTACGACGTAAAAAGAAGCACTGCCGCAAGTGCAACGGATGCAATAACTGTAATCTGTTTCTTCATTTAAAAATCTTCCTTTGTTGGATTTCCGCGCGGAAAAACATCCGCGCGGAAAA
The DNA here is from genome assembly GCA_045652625.1 of Eubacteriales bacterium. Taxonomy (GTDB): domain Bacteria; phylum Bacillota; class Clostridia; order Oscillospirales; family CAG-382; genus Coliplasma. The sequence goes on from JAZRUR010000023.1 coordinate 5,039, forward strand.
CTAAACATATTTTAACCGGTTTATCAGCAGTATATCAAAGATGTCTGCGTCTGAAGAACACCACGATACCCATAATGATTATCGCGCCCGGAAATACTGTACAAATAAGTCGAGTAAGCATCTTCGCTGTGCCGTTTTCTATATCTATCGCGACAGAGCCGAAAGTGCGCGAATCTATATCGGGAACGATCTGTGTTGAACTGAAAATACGAGCCGACGAAAGAAGAACACGCTTGTTACCGTAAGTAGAAGCAACAAGATTTGCGCTGTTTGCAAATTCGGTACTGCCGACAAGCGCAACGTAAGAATACTCGGTAGCGTTATTTTCGCCGTAGCCGTGTTTTGATGAAAGAAGCATGAGCGGGATTTCGCCCTCGGTGCCGGTTTCGGACTCGTTGGCAGATTTTGCGGTATCGTATGTGGACAACACCGTTTCTACCGTGAAGTTGTCTTTGGTAAGGGCGTCACGAACAACAAGTTCGACGCTTTCGGGCATTGCTGTCGCAATCGTTCCGCCCATATCGCTTACCGTCTTGCGTATTTGATATGCCGCAGAACCGCTTATATCGTCGGTGGCAATTTCGGGATACTTTATATTAATAGTATTCGAATTGCCAAGCGAGTGAGTTTCGTCGGTTACACGGTAAAACGGTCTGTAATCAATACCCCAGTTGTCGCTGAGCATAGACTGTAAATTATTCATCTTAGGTGTCGCTGAATCTACAAAGACCATGTACGCATTACGCGATGCAAGATATTTTGTAATTTTATCGGTTTCGACCGTAGTAAGGTCGGCAACAGGGTCGTATGTGATAAGAATCTCGGTGCGCGGGTCAATTTCCTCGGATTCAAGGTTCGCTGTCTTAATTTCAAAACCCGCTTCGGAAAGCACCGACGCGATACCTGCAACTTCGGAATCAGCGGATACAAGTCCGTCCGCACCGATAGGTTCGCCGTTACCGTAAGTAAGTGTAACTACCTGCGCTTCGGAAATCGAACTTTGAAGCATAGCCGTTGTAAAACGGTATTCACCGTTGAAAGCATGATAGTTTCCGTCTTCGTTAAGTGTGAAGAACGCCGTAAGGCTAAGCACACGGTAATGATATTTACCCTGAACGATAACGCTTGTTGCGCTTAATTTAGTAGTTGATTCTTCAAGATATTTTTTCTCGAACTCGGGGTCTTTATCGAGTTCCTTGTATTGAACCCTTACCGTACCCTTATCTCCGCTGCCGTCGAACACACGTTGGTAGTTTTCGGCAAGGTCGCGCACTATACCCGTAAGGTTAATACCGTTGTAGTTGTTTTCCTTAAGGTCGAACATATCGCGCGCCGACATAAAGGTGATAGTTATATCAAGGTCTTTGCCAAGTTCGGTAAGAAGTCGTTCCGATTCCTCGCCGATAGAGGTAAAATCCTCCTGAGTAAGGTCAACCGTCAAATCGCCCGAAAGCGAAAGCGAGGAAAAAACAAGGTTGATGACCAAAACAAGTGCGATAAAAACGAGTGTAAATACTGCGGAAAGAGAGCCGTACTTATAGCGTCTGTTATCTCTTCCCGAGGCGGTTTTTTTGTTGTTGTCGTTCATGATTCTAACCGCCTTTCTTTATGCCCAACGGCGTTTTTCGATAACGCGCGTTGTAAGGAATATTGCTACTGCCGCAAGGCTTATATAATAAACTATTGCAGATACGTCAAGCATTTGGTTGGTAAACGGTACGAATCTGTCGATAACCGAAAACCACTTCAAGACAGTACGCCAAAAAGTCGATTCTATATTACCGGCAATAAGGCTGATGAGCAACATTGCCGCATTAACACCCATAGCAGCAACCGCAGCGATAAGTTGGTTTTCGGTAAGCGAAGAAAGAAGAACTCCGATCGCTATAAACGCCGCGCCAAGCAAGAAGATACCTAAAATATTCATCAAAATAGATGCCGCGTTAGGTGTGCTGTACTTGAACAAAAGAACAAAATTAAAACTGTTGACTACGAACGTAGCGGCGAAAATCGTAAGCGCCGCAAGGAATTTTCCCATTACGATACCGAATATCGAAACAGGGCTGGTAAGCAGTATTTGGTCGGTTCTCGATTTTCTGTCCTCGGAAAAAAGTTTCATGGTAAGCAACGGAAGCAATATCGCGAAAATATACATCAACCACACAAAATACGTGCCGACGTTACTTAAACTTTTACTTTCCGCAAGTAAGGTGCATTCTGCAAACGCCAAACCCGAAACAAGCAAAAACATACCGCAGAAAATATAGCCGATAGGTGTGAGAAAATATGATTTCAACTCACGCATGTATATCGCAAACATTTATTTCACACCTTTCTTTGATTTCTTTGTTTCTTTGTCTTTTTCTTTGCCGACAAGGCGCATGAAGATATCTTCAAGACTTAATTCCATTCCCTCAAGACCTATCATCGGCCAACCCTTAGAGGAAAGCATATGGAACAACGGTTTTCTTATATCGACCCTGTCTTGGGATTCTATCATATAACTGATACTGTCGGTGTCGCGTTTGCCGATAACGTCGGCGGTTTTAACTCCGCCCAAGCCGCGCAACGCTTTTAAAACTTCGTCCTCGGGGCCGACTATCTTTGCAACGAGTTTTCTTGAACCCTCAACGGCGTTGATAAGGTCTTCTGTCTTTTCGTTGGCAACTATCTCGCCCTTGTTGATTACCACTATTCTGTCGCAAACTGCCTGAACTTCGGGCAGAATGTGAGTAGAAAGTATAATGGTATGCTCACGTCCGAGCATTTTTATAAGATTTCTGATTTCGATAATCTGACGGGGGTCAAGACCAATGGTAGGCTCGTCGAAAATAAGCACTTTCGGGTTGCCGATAAGAGCCTGAGCGATGCCCACTCTTTGACGGTAACCTTTAGAAAGGTTTTTAATAAGACGGTTGCCGACATCCCAAATCTTAACGACCTCGCAAATCTCCTTAAGATGCTGTTTGCGCGGAAGTTTACAACCCTTAAGGTCATAAACGAAATTAAGATATTCAAGCACGGTCATTTCAAGATAAAGCGGAGGGATTTCGGGCAAAAAGCCGATATCCTTCTTTGCTTTTATCGGGTCGGTAAGTATATCCGTGCCGTCAATTTTGACAACACCGCTATCGGCGGAAAGATATCCCGTAATTATATTAAGCGTCGTACTCTTTCCTGCACCGTTCGGGCCGAGAAAGCCTAAAATTTCGCCTTCCTTAACATCGAACGATATTCCGTTTACCGCATGTTTATTGCCGTAACTTTTTCGGATGCCAGTAATCTCTACCATTTATTGTACCTCATGTCTGTATAGCCGAATGAATTTTAGTTGTTTTCTTTTTCTTCCTTGAATATGCTTATTCCCAACTCTGCTATTGCCTGTGCAGGAACTTCAGCAGGACAGTCTGTCATAAGTTCTTTTGCATTTTGCATCTTCGGGAATGCTACAACGTCACGCAAACTTGTTGCGCCGATCATCTGCATGATAAGTCTGTCCAAACCGATACCCATACCGCCGTGAGGAGGTGCACCGTAACGGAACGCTTCCAAGAGATAGCCGAACTTAACCTTTGCTTCCTCGTCGGAAAGTCCCAAAAGTTCAAATATCTTTGCCTGAAGTTTGGGATCGGTGATACGGATAGAACCGCTCGAAAGTTCGATGCCGTTCAAAACAAGGTCGTATGCCTTTGCGCGAACCTTGCCCTTGTCGGAATCAAGATATTCAACACATTCATCCATAGGACTGGTGAACGGGTGGTGCATTGCTACCCATTCGCCGCTTTCGTAATCGTATTCAAAGAACGGCATTTCAACGACCCAAAGGAAGTTGTATCCGCTTCTTTCGATATTAAGTCTGTTTGCCGCCTCAACACGGAGTTGACCGAGTTGAGTAAGTACACGGTTGTTGTCACTGTCGGCAAGAATAAGGAGTATATCGCCCTTTTCGCAATTTGTAACGGCATAGATCGCGTTAAGTTCGTCCTCGGTCATGTGCTTAAGGAACGAACCGCTGTCGGTGTCGGCACGTTTTACCCATGCCAAACCCTTTGCGCCGCAACCTTTTGCGTATTCGCCGAGTTTATCAATATCCTTACGCGAGAGTTTTTCTGCCTGACCTTTAAGATTAATAGCACGAACGCTGCCGCCTGCTTCAATCGCAGAAGCAAACACGGGGAAACCGCAACCGTTAAGAGCCTCTGTAAGGTTAACAATTTCCATACCGAAACGAAGGTCGGGCTTGTCCGAACCGAAACGTTCCATACATTCGCGGTAGGTGTATCTGGGAAGCGGCGTGGGAATATCCACGCCCAAGCAATCCTTAAATACATGCTTTACAAGACCTTCGCCGACCTTAAGTACATCGTCGGTGTCGACAAAGGACATTTCCATATCTATCTGTGTGAATTCGGGCTGACGGTCGGCGCGTAGATCCTCGTCGCGGAAACAACGCGCGATTTGGAAATACTTGTCAAAACCTGCAACCATAGAAAGTTGCTTATAAAGTTGAGGAGATTGAGGAAGCGCGTAGAACGAACCCTTGTGTACACGAGAGGGAACGAGATAGTCACGTGCGCCCTCGGGAGTGGATTTTATAAGAATAGGAGTTTCTATTTCGATAAATCCTTCGTCGCAAAGATAATCGCGGATAGACTTTGTAACCTTTGCACGGAACATAATATTGTTTTGAAGAACAGGACGGCGCAGATCCAAATATCTGTGCGTAAGTCTTAATTCTTCGTTTGTTTTGCAATCATCGGTGATATCAAAAGGCGGAGTTTCGCTTTCGCCGAGAATACGAACGGTTGACGCAAAAATTTCGATATTACCCGTAGGGATTTCGGGGTTTTTGCTCGAACGTTCACGCACGATGCCGCTTGCAGAAACAACAAACTCGGTTTTTAATTCAAGTGCCTTTTCAAAAACGGCTTTTTCGCTGTTTTCGTCAAACGCAAGTTGTACAATACCGGTTCTGTCGCGCAGGTCAACGAAAACAAGGCTGCCTAAATCACGCGCCTTTTTAACCCAACCCATTACGCATACGGTTTCGCCTATATTTGATTCTCTTAAATCGCCGCAATAATGTGTACGGCGTTCATTTCCTAAAAATTCTGCCATTTTAATACCTCTATATCTATATAAAACGCTATTTTATTTTCTCGATTACAGCCTCAACGCTTAATTCGACCTTTTCCCTCTCGCCCGATTGCATATTGCGAAGTTCGCTGACGCCTTCGGAGATTTCGTTATCGCCGATTACAAGCACAAACTTTGCGTTTGCCTTGTCGGCATACTTCATTTGAGCCTTAAGCGATCTTCCGCAGATATCGGTTTCTGCAGAAACACCTTTTTCGCGTAGTTTCTGTGCAAGTACAAACGACTTTGCAGACGCGTTCTCGCCGAGCGGAGCAATATAAATATCGCAACCCGAATCGAGTTCGGGAACAAGGTTTTCGTCTTTCAGTGCCTGAATAAGTCGGGTTATGCCCATACCGAATCCAACGGCGGGCATTTCGGGACCTCCGATAGACGACAGCAAACCGTCATATCTTCCGCCGCCGCAAACCGTGCTTTGCGCACCGATAGAATCAACCGTAAATTCAAAAACGGTACCGGTATAATAATCAAGACCGCGTACTATCGACGGATCGACAACGTATTCTATACCGCAGTCGTCAAGAATCGACTTTAATTTTCCAAAATGACTTTCGCAGCAGCCGCAAAGATGTTCAAGTGTTTTCGGCGCATCTTTTGCTATGCCCGAACAGATCGGACTCTTGCAATCGAGTACGCGAAGCGGATTCTTTTGCAATCTTTCACGGCAGGTGTCGCAAAGTTGGCTTTCATATTTCGAAAAATAATCGAGCAACGCCTTGCGATAGGAAGGACGGCATTCGGGACAGCCGATAGAGTTTATGCGAAGCGTAACCTTTGTCAATCCGAGTTTCTTGAACAAACTGTAAGCAAGTAAAATAACCTGCGCGTCTGCTTCGGGAAGCGAACTTCCGTAAAGTTCAGTACCGAACTGCCAAAATTCACGGCTTCTACCCGCCTGTGGCTTCTCACGTCTGAAAAAGTTGGAAAGATAAAATAACTTTAAGGGCATCGCACCTGCATAAAGCCCGTTTTCGATAACAGAACGGGCAACACCCGCCGTTCCCTCCGGTCGAAGGGAAAGACTGCTCCCGTCTTTATCAATAAAAGTATACATTTCTTTGCCGACAACGTCGGTTGTGTCGCCTACGCCTCTGCAAAACAACTCGGTTGCTTCAAACGTCGGCATTCTTATTTCCGAAAAACCGTAAGTACGCGCAATATCACGCACCGCTGTTTCTATGTATTGCCAAAGTCCTATGTCCGCAGGAAGAATATCCAACGTACCCTTCGGCTTTTGTATCTTATTCATAACAAAAAACTCCTACCGTTAAATATTGCCCGAGTTGTTCTTTAAGTTTGTACGCCAATCGAGGTCGCCTCTGTCAAGCGCAAGAACCAACGCCTCGGCAGTTGCAACGTTGGTCGCAACCGGAACGGTATACTTGTCGCACAGTTTTACAAGGCTATGCTCGGTTTCGGCATATTCGGCATCGTTGTTTGTGTCGCGAAGCAAAATAAGCAAATCGACTTCCTCGTAAACTATCTTCGATGCAACCTGCTCCAAACCGCCGTGCGAGCCGGACAATAATTTTTCTATATTAAGCCCCGTTGCTTCGGAAATATATTTTCCCGTGATAGCAGTAGAGCAAATGTTGTGTCTTGACAGAATTCCGCAATATGCAATACAAAACTCGGTAATAAGTTCCTTTTTCTTGTCATTTGCAATAATAGCAATATTCATATAATTGTTTCCTCCCTTTTTATTACCGTCCTCGGCACTATACCCTTATAAGAGCCGCGACGTTTGGGTGAATCAACACCGTCGAACAACGGAATACGTTCTCCTGACAGTCTTAACGCGATGTTGTAAAATGCCGCTTCCCAAAGACTTGCTTTCCTGCGGGGTTTTCCCATAAAAGAAAGTTCCGCCGCTTCCTGAGAAGCCTGAAGTTTTTCGCTGTAAGGAACAACGCCCAATAAACGCACCGTCGAACGGTTGATGATATCAATGATATTAGGCAGACGTCCCTTTTCGGCATACTCGGAACGGTATCCGTTTACAATAAGCGACAGTTTGTTAATGCCCATTGCCGAAAGGCGAATAGCGGTTTTTTCTGCCGCGCGTACCGATGTAGATTGATGCAACGTAACGATTATCGCCTCGTCCGCCACAGAGGCAAACGCAAGATAATAATCGGTCATTTCAGCGCAAGAATCGATAATTATATAATCAAAATCCTCGCGAACCTGAGAAATAAACTCGGCAAAAGCACGGGTAGGTATTTTTTCTTCAAGATTCATCGGCGCAGGAATAAAAGAAAATCCCATATTTCCGTCAACTTCGCACATTGCAGCCGTGGGAGAACAACGTCCCATAAGAATATCGCTGCAATCGAAAAGCGTTTCGCTTTCCAACCCCAGCACCATATCCATACAGCGCATACCGAAATCGCCGTCGATGATTAACACTTTTTTGCCAAGAGCATACAATGTTGCCGCGATATTTGCGGAAACCGTGGTTTTACCCACACCGCCCTTAAATCCGGTAACAAAAATTACTTTGCCCAGTGTCGACACCTCCAATGCCTATATCCGAAAAGAGTTGAACTCGATTCGGGTTCAAATGATATTCTTTGCCATATAATCATACATGATAATAATAACATTTATCATACCCCATGTCAACATTTTTTTGTCGATTATAACTATAAATATATCAAGTATTGACAAATTAAGGATAGCGTATAAAATAAATATAAACAAGCCTTGAACAATCCCTTTAAACCGACCTAAATGACGAGGACATGATATGATAAAATTGCTTTCGAAAATCTTTATACGCGATTGCGACAATACTAAATCTCCCGAAGTGCGCCGTAAATACGGAATCCTTTGCGGTGCTTGCGGTATTGCGCTCAACGTATTGCTTTTTGTGTTAAAACTTTTCGTCGGTACACTCAGCGGTTCGGTTGCCGTTACTGCCGACGCGTTCAATAACATATCCGACGCAGGTTCGTCTGCCGTAACCATGGTCGGTTTCCGACTTGCGGGTAAAAAACCCGACCCCGAACACCCCTTTGGGCACGGCAGAATGGAATATATTTCGGGTCTTATAGTCGCAATGCTTATTTTTGTTATGGGGTTTGAACTTATCTCTTCCTCGATAAATGCTATTATCACCCCCGAACAGACCGAATTAAGCCTTGTTTCGGTATGTATTCTTGTTTTTTCGATGGTCGTAAAACTTTATATGTTCTTCTATAACCGTTCTTGCGGCAACAAGATAGATTCTGCCACAATGAAAGCAACCGCCTCGGACTGTATCGGTGACACGGTTGCAACGTTCGCGGTTCTTATTTCGCTTGTTGTTTCGCACTTTACGGGACTTCTTATCGACGGATACGTCGGATTAATTGTCGCGTTGTTTATCCTTTACGCAGGATATACCGCCGCAAAAGAAACTATCGAACCGCTGCTCGGCATGCGCCCCGAAAAGGAACTTATCGACGAGATAGAAGCAGTCGTCCTTTCACATGCTCCGATTACGGGAGTACACGACCTTATATTGCACGACTACGGTCCGGGACGTCGGTTTTTGTCGCTTCACGCCGAAGTTCCTATGGACGAAGATATACTTTTTATCCACGATGTTGTGGATAACGTCGAAATAGAAATTTTCGAAAAATACAACATCGAAACGGTTATACATACCGACCCGATAGACACACGCGATCCCCGCTTAAACGAGATCAAAACGACGGTAAAAGGTTTTCTCGATTCGTTTGACGAGGGCATGAAAGCGCATGATTTTCGGATAGTTCCGGGCAATACGCATACGAACATAGTTTTTGATATAGTTGTTCCGTCGGACAGCAAAACCGACCCCGAAGCGTTAAAACTTGCCGTTTCAACAGCGGTCGCTTCCACAAATCCTCAATACCGTTGTGTAATACGTATCGACCGAGATTACGCTTAAATATTTTACGGGTTGCCGCAAAAACACGGCAACCCGTTTTTGTTTTGTAAGAACGCCGAAGATGAAAATTTTTCCTATTATTTATATAAAATGTTTTTTATTTAAAAATGCTCTTGAAAAATGGAGAAATTAATTGTATAATAAGTTAATACATTAATGTTTAAAAGTGAGGAGTTACTTCCCATGAATGTAAATATCGATTTCTATGGCGACTTCACGCTCGAAAAAACCGCGCCCGAAGTTCGCGAGATATCTTCCGAACGTGTTAATCTTTTGCTTGGCAGAAAGCAAAAAATAAAGAATTTCGAAAAAGTCGAACCGAATTTTGTAAGCGAATGGTTCAACTCTCCCGCCGATAGTCCTCGCCTTACAGACGGTATATATGCATCAAGCGCTTCCTGCTATGACGAGGCGTTCTTCCACGTTACATCGGGTGGTCCGAGATGCATTATGTATGACCTTGGTTCTGTATGCGCAGTTGACGGCGCTTCGGCAGGTTTGTTGCGTGAAGCGGCTATGGGCGTCGGCGTACCTCCGAGAATCAGCGTTCTGCTTTCCGAAGACGGCGAAAACTGGCAAACCGTTGCGGAAATTGACGAACTCTGTACCGATAAGGCAAACGATATTATCCGCAAAACCGTTGATTTTCCTGTGAAATACAAGGCGAGATATGTTCGTTTTTTCTTCTACGTTTCGCTGCATATCTGGATCGACCAACTTGAAATTTTCGGTTGTACCGATTTGAACGGTGCGATTGATATTATCCCCGACAAAGCAGACAAAAACGAATTCCCCAACAAATTCGCGTCCACCGAAGAACTCGGCGCGAAAGACGTACTTTTGACCTATATCTGTCACGACGACGTTGCACCGATAACCAAGGAAATCTTCTTGCCGCACGTCGCTTATATGGAAAACGATGAGATAAAAGATACGCTTTTCGACGGTTATCTTTTCCTTCCCTACGTCGCTTTCCTTTATGACAAATACAAAAAACGTCCGCTTAAAAAAGAAAACTGGCAACATTATATCGATACCCAATATATCGACGGCTATAATATGGACGCGCTTGATGCGGCTGTTGAAGAAGTCGGAAACAAATTAGGTATTAAGGATTATAAAGTAAGTATTTATCTTTCTATCCTCTACCCTGTTACGGAAGTAAACGAATTCGGTATTATCGACGGCAGAAATCTTGATTTTTCGAAACTCGAGGACCGCAAAGCCGCAATAAAATGGCTTATCGACGAACAGTACAGACGTTTTAACGAAAAGAATTACAAACATCTTGAACTTAAAGGCTATTACTGGTTCACCGAAGAAATATCTTATTCGGACAAACAACTTATCGAACTTTTGCATTACACGACCGATTATGTTCGCGGTCTTGGTCTTATAACAACGTGGATTCCCTACTATCACGCATCTGGTTACAACGATTGGCGCAATTTGGGATTCGATATTGTTTGCTACCAACCCAACTATGCGTTTAACCAGAACGTAAAGGATATCCGCTTGTTCAATGCCGCAGAAACGGCAAAACAAATGGGAATGTGCATAGAACTTGAAGTCGGCGGAACGCAGGATTGGCATATCGAAAGAATCAAAAAATACTATGCCGCAGGTGCAATAACAGGATATATGAAAGACGCGGCACACCTGTATTATCAAGGCGGCGTACCCAGTGTATATTATTTCGCCTACAAATCCGAAGAACCCAAACTTCACTCGGTATATACCGATACTTACCGTTTTATAAAGGGTACTTACGAACCTAATGAAATAGAATTTAATTTGGAGGAACAATAAAATGATTGAAAAAGTAAAAGACGCTACTACCGATAAACTCGCGGCAGCGATCGTGTGTGTACGTTCTGTTGAAGAAGCGTACCGTTTCCTTTCCGACCTTTGCACGATCAGCGAAATCACCGAAATGAGCAAAAGACTTACTGCTGCCGAAATGCTTCGTGACGGCAACACTTATAACGAAATTGCTGAAAAAACTCACCTTTCGACCGCGACCATTACTCGCGTAAATCGCGCTCTCCGTTACGGAAGCGACGGTTATTCTATGGTACTTGACCGTATTTCGGAATGAGTTTTTCTGCACTTGCCGAAATATATGACCGTATAAACGGCGAGGCGTATGTGCCGTATGCCGATATGCTTGAAGAATTTTTCAAGATGTCGGATATACCTGTGCGCGAAGTGCTTGACCTCGGTTGCGGCACCGGCGGAATAACCGCTTTACTTGCCGACAGAGGGTATGACATGATAGGGCTTGATATATCGCCCGAAATGCTTAATATCGCACGTGAACGCAACTATGGCAAAAACACGCTTTTGCTTTGTCAGGATATGACAGAATTTGAGTTATACGGCACGGTTCAGGCCATATATTCATCGTTCGACTGTTTAAATTACATAACGAAAAACAAAGACCTCAAAAAGGTCTTTGTTTTAGCGCACAATTATCTTGAATCGGGCGGACTGTTTATTTTTGACGTGAACACCGAATACCGATATAAAAACGTGTATGACGGAAACAGTTTTGTTTACGATTTTGACGACGTTTATGCGGTATGGAAAAGCGCGTATGACGAAACAAACGGGACATGCGAATTCGAGATAGACGTTTTTTCGGAAAGCGAAAACGGGTTGTATTTCCGCGATTTTGAAAGCCAAACACAAAAACTGCATACGCAAGACGAAATAATTTCTCTTGCTGACGGCTTTACCCTTGTTGCAAAAAGCAACGGCAAAGGGTTTGACGGCTGTACCGAATCGGAAAAGGAATACTATATTTTCAAGAAAAATTAAGCGGGAGGAAAAAGCATGAAAATATCGGATATTATCGCATCAAAAGAAATAACCGTTTCTTTGGAGATTTTCCCTCCGAAACAGGGCACAGAACTTGAACACAGCCGTAAACTTGTTGCCGAAATGGCAAAACTTTCGCCTGATTTTATCAGCGTAACCTACGGCGCGGCAGGTTCGACTGCACGTTTCACCGCAGAACTCGCCGAAGAGGTGGAAAACTGCGGCGTTGCATCACTTGCCCACGTAACCTGTGTTTCCACCGACGAAGAAACGCTCGATAACTATCTTGCATCACTTAAAGCGAACGGGATAGAGAATATTCTTGCATTGCGCGGAGATATGCCTGACGGACGCGAACCGAAAAAGGTTTATGCCCATGCGAGTGATCTTGCAACCGCAATAAAGAAAAAAGGCGATTTTTGTGTCGGCGGTGCTTGTTACCCCGAGGGACACCCCGAGGCAGCAAGCGTTTCTGCGGATATAGATGCACTTAAGATAAAAGCCGAAAGCGGCTGTGAATTTTTCACCACACAGATGTTTTTCGATAACGAAATAATGTATTCTTTCCTTTCCAAATTCCAAAGGAAAGGTATTAATATCCCTGTAATTGCAGGTATTATGCCGATAACAAACGCGCGTCAGTTAGGAAGAAGCGTTGCGCTTTCGGGCACTATGGTGCCGCGACGTTTCCGTGAAATTGTAGAACGCTTCGGCGACAAGCCTTTGGCTATGCGTCAAGCGGGTATTGCTTTTGCAACCGAGCAAATAATCGACCTTATCGCAAACGGCGTAAATAATATACATATTTATGCAATGAACAAGCCCGATGTTGCGGCAGAGATTCTTTCCAACATTTCGGAGATACGCAAATGATAAAATCAATACTGGGCACAAAACCGCTTGTTTTTGACGGCGCAATGGGCACAATGCTCCAATCTGCAAACCTAAAAACAGGTGCGTTGCCCGAAACACTTAATACAAATAATCCCGAAGCCGTAATAAACGTACACCGCGCGTATATTGAAGCCGGTGCCGAGGTAATAACTTCTAACAGTTTTTCCTCTAATAAAGCAAAAATGGCGCCGTTCGGAATGAACGAATATGACGAAATGTTCCGTGCGGTTACTCTTGCGAAAAAAGCGGCATCGGAATCGGGCAAAAATATTTTTGTTGCCGCCGATATAGGACCTACGGGCAAACTTATGCCGCCTTTGGGTGATATGAGTTTCGAAGAAGCGGTTTCGGCGTTTTCGGAATCATGTTCTGCCGCCGAAAAAGCAGGTGCGGACATGATTTTCTTCGAAACGATGAGCGATTTGTACGAATGTAAAGCGGCAATTATCGCCGCGCGAGAAAATTGCAGTCTTCCCGTTGCGGTTTCGCTTACGTTTGACGAAAGCGGCAGAACTCTTACGGGTGCAGATGCAAAAACCGTCGCCTGTTATCTTTCTTCGCTCGGAGTTGACGCTATCGGCGTGAATTGCGGGTTAGGCCCCGATGCTATGGAGCCTATCGCAAAAGACCTTGCCAAATTTTCGGGGTTGCCTGTTATCGTCAACGCGAACGCAGGTCTGCCGAAAATAGACGAAAACGGCAATACGGTTTTCGACGTACAGCCTGAGAGGTTTTATTCTTTTGCTAAAACACTTATTAAAAACGGTGTTGCGGCTATCGGCGGTTGTTGCGGAACTGATCCCGAATATATTAAGAACGTAAAAAACGCCCTTTTTGGCGAAGATATAGTAAAAATCGAGCAAGAAAGTGCGCTTTCTGTGTGCTCGGGGACAAAAATTTACAGTTTTTCGGGCAAGACCGCCGTTATCGGCGAACGCTTGAACCCGACAGGCAAACCGAAACTTAAAGAGGCGCTTAAAAACGGCAACCTCGATTATTTGTGTGCCGAGGCTGTCGCGCAGGAAGCGGCAGGAGCAGATATTCTTGACGTCAACGTCGGTATCCCCGATATTGACGAGGTTGAAATGCTGCCTAAAGTAGTTATCGCCTTGCAAAAGGTTACCGACTTGCCGTTGCAACTCGATTCGGCTAACCCTAAAGCACTAACCGAAGCGGCAAGAGTTTACAACGGTATTCCCATAATAAATTCGGTGAACGGAAAGGCAGATAATTTGCAATCCGTACTGCCGATCGTTAAAAAATACGGCGCACTTTGTGTTGCCTTGCTTTTGGACGAAAACGGTATCCCCAACGAGCCGTCAGGCAGAATCGCTATCGCCGAAAAAATCATAAAACATGCCGAAAATGCCGGAATTTCAAGCAAAAGACTGCTTTTCGATGCGCTTACCATGACGGTTGCGACCGATGAAGAAAGCGGAAACAAAACGCTTGAATGTGTAAAACGGATAAGCGAAATGGGGTATTTGACTGCACTTGGTGTTTCGAATATTTCATACGGTATGCCTAACCGCGAAAGCATTAATGCATCGTTCCTCGGCGCGGCTATTTCGCGCGGTCTTTCGGCGGCGATAATCAACCCGTCGAGTGAAAGTATGAAATTAGTTCTTGCCGATGACGAACCTAACCCCGATTTTGTGTTCGACAAGGAAGAAACTGCCGAAACTGTCCAAAACACGGCAAAAAAAGAGATGACTTTATTCGATGCCGTTTATACGGGTCTTTCTGCAAAGGCTTACGAACTTGCAGACGCGCTTTTAAAGGAAAAACAACCGCTCGAAATTATCGAATCCGAACTTATTCCTGCCTTAAATGCACTCGGTGAAGGTTACGAATCCAAAAAAATCTTCCTTCCCCGTCTGTTGGGCGGTGCGGAGGCGGCAAAATCGGCATTCAAGGCGGTCAATTCCGCGCTTTCGGGTGAAAAACGCGAAAACGGCATGAAGATCGTTATTGCAACCGTTCAAGGCGATATCCATGATATCGGCAAAAACATCGTTGCAACCTTGCTTTCCAACTACGGATTTGAGGTTATCGACCTCGGAAAAGACGTTCCGCCCGAAACTATATTGCAATCGGTTGTCGAAAACGGTGTAAAACTTGTCGGTCTTTCGGCACTAATGACCACAACCGTACCTGCAATGGCAGAAACAATAAAATTACTGCATGAAAAAGCGCCCGAAACCAAAATCATGGTCGGCGGCGCGGTGCTTACCGAAGAATACGCCAAATCAATGGGCGCAGACTTCTACGGCGCAGACGCAATGGCATCGGTGAAGTACGCGTTGAGTTTAGGTAATAAGTAAGAGGTAAGAAGTAAGAAGTTCGGTAAGGACTTCGTCCTTTTCGATTTTTATTGTATTTCTTACAAATTTGCAATGATAATTTTATAAAACAAAAATCACCTGCTTGACAACGCAGGTGATTTTTTTACAATAAATTTCCATAAAAATCGGGGTTCCCTGAAAATCTAAGATTTTTAGGGTGTAAGACATGTGCGTCGATTTTTATACCTATGAACATCGCACGCGGTGAGCGTGGCGCGAGCGAACGATGTTCACAAATGCCGACAAAAAATGAATATTTTTTGTCGAGAGCGGAGCATCCAAAACCGTTCGTAATGGATGCAGAATGAAAAATCGACATCCGACGCTGTAGAAATCTACTGCGAGTGATGTCGATTTTTTATAGCGTTTATGCGTTCTGCGCCATTATGGGCGGTTTTAGTCTATTCCTGCGATGGCGAAGGCATAATCCTCGCACTCGGGGAACTTTATAGCAAAGGTCTTTATTGTCACACCGTGACATTTCTTTGCGAAACGCGAACCGTCTACAACCGAAAAGTTCGGAAATTCAGCAAGAGTTTTACCCGCCGCTTTGATGTACGCCTCTTTGCGTACCCAAATACGTACGAAATTCTCTGCTTCGACTTCACGCGCACTGTCGCGCAAGAATTCTACCTCGTCATCCGCGAAAAAGCGTTCGGCTACCGTCATATAGTCGATTTTGTTTTCGTCGGACATGATTCTGGGCAGATATTCGCCGTCGATACCGATAGGCTTTTCGTAGATAACCAAAAGCATTATATTATTGGTACAAGTTATCGAGATATGCACCTTCTGTTCGGTGTTTTCAACCGAAGGTCTTCCCTTTTCGTCGTAAACCACCTTGGCTTTAGGGTTTCCCAAATATTCGCGTACCGATTTTTGAATATCGGCCTGGCGCTGTTTTTTTGTAGAACTGTTTTCAAGAATAAATGTTTTTAACGCCATTACTGTTCCTCCACGACGGAAGTTTCTTCAACTACTGTTGTTTCATTATTTTCGGCTGAGCCTTCTTCAACCGTTTCTATCTCTTTGTCCTCGGATTCGGTTTCGGGGTCAACAACCGCAAAACGTGCAACCGACGCGCCCTCTTCAAGACGCATAACGATAACACCCGATGCGCTTCTGCCGTAGACCGGAATTTCGGAGATACGGGTACGGATAATTATGCCGCCGTCTGTGATAAGCATAACTTCCTCGCTCTCGCGTACCAAGCGCAAACCTGCAAGTTCGCCGGTTTTTGCGCTGACGCCGTGGCAGATAAGACCTCTACCGCCGCGATGCTGACACTTATATTCGCCGGTAACACTTCGTTTACCGTAACCGTTTGATGTAACGGTAAGAATATAAAGGTCGTTATCATCATTGCCGTCGGGAATAATTCCTGCGCCGACAACATAATCGCCCTCGTCAAGCATAACCGCACGGACACCACGGGCATGTCTGCCCATTTCGCGTACATCGTCCTCGCTGAAGCGGATAGATATACCTCTGTTTGTTGCAACGATAATATCATCGTTACCCGACGAACGAAGAACGTATAAAAGTTGGTCGCCTTCGTCAAGATTTATCGCATAAAGACCGTTGGTTCTCTTGGTCTTGTATGCCATAAGGTTGATTCTCTTTATTACACCCAAACGGGTAATAAGAACAAGGTTTTGGTCCTCGGTAAACTCGGTAACAGGAAGTATTGCGGTGATCTTTTCCTCGTTATCAAGCGACAAAAGGTTTACAAGGTTTGTACCCTTTGCGGTACGGGTGCTTTCGGGGATTTCGTAGCACTTCTTTATATAAACCCTGCCCGTATTCGAGAACATAAGCAGATAATCGTGGCTGTGAGAGATGATAACGTCTTCAACAAAGTCTTCTTCTCTCGTGCCCATAGCAGTAATACCCTTACCGCCGCGTCTTTGCGCCTGATAGGTATCACTCGGCAGACGTTTTACGTAACCCGCTCTCGTAGCAGTGATTACGCAGGTTTCGCGCTCGATAAGATCCTCGATAAGAATATCGTTTTCCGCCTCGACGATATCGGTTCTTCTGTCGTCGCCGTACTTGTTCTTGATAAATTCAAGGTCTTCTTTAATAATTGCGATCAACTTGCTTTCGTCGGCAAGGATTTCTTTAAGTTCCTTAATAAGATTATAAAGGAATGCCAATCTGTCTTCGATCTTCTGGCGTTCCATGCCCGAAAGTTTACCGAGAGTCATATCGACAATAGCCTGAGCCTGTGCCTCAGAAAGTCCGAAGCGTTCCATTAATTTAGCCTTCGCATCGGAGATACTTGCACTTGCGCGGATTATCGAAATAACCTCGTCGATATTGTCGATTGCTATCTTGTAACCCTCGTAAATGTGTGCTTCGTTCTCGGCTTTCGCAAGATCGAACCTTACGCGTCTTGTGACAACCTCTTTACGGTGAACAAGATAGTGGTTAAGAACTTCTTTAAGATTTAACAACTTCGGAACACCGTTTACAAGCGCAACCATATTGACCGCGCAGGTGTCTTGAAGTTGGGTGTATTTATAAAGCAGATTAAGTACGATTTGTGCGTTCGCGTCTTTCTTGATCTCGATAACGATACGCATACCGCCTCTGCCCGATTCGTTACGGATATCCGAGATACCCTCAACACGCTTGGTCTTTACAAGGTCGACCATGCTCTCTAAAAGCATCGAACGGTTTACCTGATAGGGCAGTTCGGTAATAATAATGCTTGTCCTGCCGTTCTTTTCCTCGAAATGCGCCTTCGCACGGACACGCACCTTACCTCTGCCCGTCATGTACGCTTCGTAAATGCCCGAGGTGCCGTAAATAGTACCGTATGTCGGGAAATCGGGGCCTTTGATGTACTTCATCAAATCAATGATAGTACAATCGGGGTTATCTATAAGATACTCTGTTGCCTCGATAACCTCACGAAGGTTATGCGTCGGGATATTCGTAGCCATACCAACCGCGATACCCACGCTGCCGTTTACAAGCAAGTTGGGGAATCTCGAAGGAAGAACTACGGGTTCTTTACGTGAATTATCAAAGTTGGGCATGAAATCGACAACGTCTTTTTCGATGTCCTCCATCATTTCGTCGGCAATCTTGGACATTCTTGCCTCGGTATAACGGTAAGCCGCAGCAGGGTCGCCGTCGATGTTACCGAAGTTACCGTGACCTTCAACAAGCATATATCTCAAAGAAAACGGCTGTGCAAGACGTACCATTGCATCATAAACCGATGCGTCGCCGTGCGGGTGGTATCTACCAAGCACGTTACCGACCGTCGTAGCGGATTTACGGAACGGCTTATCGTGGGTGAGCCTGTCCTCGTACATCGCATAAAGAATACGGCGGTGTACCGGCTTCATACCGTCGCGCACATCGGGCAATGCACGTCCGACAATAACGCTCATGGCATAGTCGATATAACAACTCTTTATTTCTTCTTCGATACCTGTATTATGAATTATTTGCTCTTCATGATTACTGTAATCGTATTCGTGTGCCATTTTACACTCCTATAAGACCTAAAATCGGAAAATTCAACCGACTTTTCGGTTTATATATCCAAATTCGAAACATACTTCGCGTTTGCTTCGATAAATTCTCTTCTCGGCTCAACCTTGTCACCCATAAGTACAGAGAACAAAGCGTCTGCTTCCAAAGCATCTTCAATAGTAATGCGCTTCAAGATACGTCTTTCGGGGTCCATTGTGGTTTCCCAAAGTTGGTCTGCGTCCATTTCACCAAGACCTTTATATCTTTCAGCCGTTGCGTTACCGCCGAGTTCCTCGATATACATATCTCTTTCTTCATCAGAGAACGCATATCTTTGCTGTTTGCCCCTAAACACCTTATAAAGAGGAGGTGTTGCGGCATAAACGTGACCCGCTTCGATAAGCGGACGCATGTGACGGAAGAAGAAAGTAAGAAGCAGCGTTTTAATATGCGCACCGTCTACGTCGGCATCGGCCATAAGGATTATTTTGCCGTAGCGCAATTTACTTATATCAAACTCGCTTCCGATACCCGTACCTAATGCAAGTATTATCGGAATGATCTGTACCGACGAATAAACTCTGTCGATACGGTTCTTTTCAACGTTAAGTATCTTACCTCTCAAAGGAAGAATCGCTTGGAATCGGCTGTCGCGTCCGTCTTTTGCCGTACCGCCTGCCGAGTCACCTTCCACGAGGTAAAGTTCGGTATATTCCATGCGTCTTTCGTTACAGTCAGCCAACTTACTCGGAAGCGAACTCGACTCTAACAATCCCTTACGTCTTGTAAGTTCACGCGCTTTCTTTGCCGCTTCTCTTGCACGTGCGGCAAGTACCGATTTTTCTATAATTACTCTTGCAACATCGGGGTTTTCTTCGAAGAATATAGAAAGTTTTTCGTTAACTATACCCTCAACAAGAGTTCTAATTTCGCTGTTACCCAATTTTGCCTTAGTCTGGCTTTCAAACTGAGCATCTTCCAATTTGACCGAAATAACCGCCGAAAGACCTTCTCTTACGTCGTCGCCCGTGAGTTTTTCATCGTTCTTGAACAGATTATACTTCTTACCGTAGTCGTTAAGCGACTTGGTGATACCTACCTTAAAGCCGGTTTCGTGCGTACCGCCGTCAACGGTGTGCATATTGTTCGCAAACGAAAGTATCGAATCGGTAATAGTTTCGTTATACTGAAGCGCAATTTCTGCAACAGAACCGTCTTTCTCGCCCGAAACGTAAATAACGGGGTGAAGCGGGTCTGCGCCCTTTTTCTGATTCAAAAATTCAACAAACGAACGGATACCGCCTTCGAAACAGAAGTTTTCTTCGGTTTCTTCAACGGTTCTTTCGTCGCAAATTGTTATCGAAACACCTGCGTTAAGGAAAGACTGCTCACGAAGTCTTGTCTTAACCGTTTCGTAATCGAACTCAACCGTTTCGAATATAGCATCATCGGGCCAGAATCTTACGTGCAAACCGTGCAAATCGGTATCGCCCGTTTCGCGGAATTCCTCTACAACGTGGCCTCTTTCAAACGCGATATAATAACCTTTACCGTCGCGATGGTTACGAACCTCGACACGTTTTGAAAGTGCATTAACAACCGATGCACCAACACCGTGCAAACCGCCGGCAATCTTATAACCGCCGCCGCCGAACTTACCGCCCGCGTGAAGAATGGTATAAATAACTTCAAGCGTAGGTCTGCCCACGGTAGGATGAATACCGTTGGGGACACCACGTCCGTCGTCGGTTACTTCGCAACTTCCGTCGGTATGAAGCGTTACTTTTATATTTTTACAATAACCTGCCAAAGCCTCGTCGATAGAGTTATCGACTATTTCGCTTATAAGGTGATGTAATCCCTTTACCGAGGTCGTACCGATATACATACCGGGGCGTTTTCTTACCGCTTCAAGACCTTCAAGCACCTGTATCTGGCTATCGCCGTAATTTTCTTCAACAGGGCTCATTACATCCTTCTTAATTTCTTCCATATTTTTTCCCTTTTTTCCTTTCCGCGATGTTTGCACGACAGATTTGTTTACTCCTCACCGCGAGGTTTTTTTCAATATCGCGTTGTTGGCGCGACAGATTTGTTATCTCCTCACCGCGAGAGTTATTATAAAAACGTTGATTTTACAGATTTGATAAATTTTGCTCGGTACGTTTTTTTATGCTATCGGTCGAAAGTCCGCTTATATAAATGGTATCGCTGTATTCGCCGTCGCAAAGCACAAAACTTTTCGGTAGATCGTTACTTAAACTGACAACACCGTGTTCATCTTCTTTACGTCGGAACATCTCTTTTGTCGAGGTCGACATACTCGCTGTTTCAATATCAAATATTCCGATAACCGTTCTTTTATCTATACTTTCGCCTTTTTCTAATTGAATATATCTCATTTCTACCCTATTTTACTAATAACACCGTCACGAACAAATATCTTATTGCCTTTGCTTTCGAAAATTTCGCTTTCGCAACCTGTTATAATAACCTGACGACCCGTGGTTTTGGATAAAATATAATCTTTTCTGTCCTTATCAAGTTCGGAAAGTATGTCATCAAGCAAAAATACAGGATATTCGCCCGTGAGTTTTGCGGATAATTCGCCCTCGGCAAGTTTTAAAGCCAAAACCGTACTTCTTTGCTGTCCTTGAGAGGCGTACATACGTGCACTTTTTTTGTTTATATAAACCAAAAAATCGTCCTTGTGTGCTCCGTACAGTGCTAAAAACCGTTCTTTTTCATTCTCTGCCTTTTCGGAAAAAAGAAGATTATAGCGTTCGCGCAGTTCTTCCTGTGTTTCGAAATCACCTGCTTGTGTTTGATAAGAAAGCGTTAATTCTTCCTTACCGCCGCTCATGTCGAAAAGAAACTTTTTTGCTTCTTCCTCTAATTTTTGAACATACTTTTTTCGGTTTACGGTTATTACCGCCGCAAGACTTGCCAATCTTTCGTTATAAACCTGCATAAGTTCGTCTATAACGTTTCCGCGCTTCAAAAGTGCATTTTTTTGAGCCAAAACCCTATTATATTCGGATAAAGTCGGCGCATATCTCGGAAACGACTGACATATCGCCAAGTCTAAAAACCGTCTTCTGTTTTCGGGCGAACCCTTAACAAGGCTTAAATGGTCGGGAGTGAATATAACTGCACGAAACCTGCCGATATATTCGGTCATTCTAAGCGGCGCACTTTCGCCTATCTTAATAACCCGTTTTCCGCCTTTTGAAAGTGTGGCAGACATTTTTATCTTGTTATTACCCGACGAAAACCGCATTGCAATGTTTGCCTTGTCACAGCCAAACTGTATAAGTTCCCTGTCTTTGCAATTTCTGAAACTTTTTCCTGCGGCAAAGTAAAATATTGATTCTAATATATTAGTTTTTCCTGCGGCGTATGCTCCGCATATAACGTTAACGCCGTCCGAAAAATCTATTTCACTTTCGGTTGCGTTGCGAAAATTCCGCAACGATAAATGTTCTATATTCATTAATCCTTTAATTTACAAGGCAAAACAAGATATGTGTAACTGCTGTTTTCATCTTTTTCAGCAGGTTCTATCATCATACTCATTAAAGGTGTGGAAAGAGAAGCAACTATCTTGTCATCTCTGCAAGCACGCAAAGCGTCAAGCAAGTATCTGTTATTGAAACCAATCTCAATATCGTCGCCTTCTTTTTTGATTCTCAAATTGTCGTTTACGCTGCCGTATTGAGTATTACACGAAATGTTGAGTATATTATCCTCGAATTTGCATCTCAAAGGAGTTCTTAATTTTTCGTCAACAAGCAAACTTGCACGTTCTGCCGATTCTATAAAATCTGCTTTATCAATAGTAGCAAAAATTCTGTTCTGTGTAGGCAAAGCACGTCTGTAATCGAGATATTCACCCTCGAGCAATCTCGAGAAGAATACGGTATCATCAATTTTAAATATAATGTATTTTGCCGTAAATTCTACTCTTAACGGCTCATCACTGTCATCAAGCAGTTTTGTCAGATCCGAAAGCGCTTTACCGGGGACAACAAAGGAGAATTTATTATCATTATCAAAGACACAGTTCTTTTCTTCACGCATAGCAAGTCTGAAGTTATCAAGAGCAACAACGGTAAGCGTTCTGTTTTCGATCATGAACAACTCACCTGTAAGTATAGGTCTTGCCTCGGATTGTGCAACCGCGAAAACAGTACTGTTTATAATATCTTTCATAAGAGCACGTGAGATATTAAAAGCGTTTTCGCCGCCGAGTTCGGGCAGACTGGGATAAACTTCTGCAGTAACACCGTGAATGCTGAAATCACTCATACCGCCGGTGATTCTAACCATATTTCTATCGTCAGATTCGATACAAATATCACCGTCAGGGAAATTACGTATAATAGAAGTGATTTTTTGCGCGTTGATAATAACCGCACCCTCTTGCATCGGCATAACCGTACCCATAGTGCGAACACCTTTTTCAAGGTCATAACCGCAAATAGTCAGCGTATCACCTTTAAGCGTGAACAAAAGACCCTCCAAAGCAGGTAAAGTCGTTTTATTCGATGCTGCCGACGCCGCAGGTATTACCATCGACAATAATGTTTTCTTATCCGCCACAAACTTCATTTTTTTTACTCCTTTTTTATGCTATGCTGCTTCGTTTCTATACTGCTTCGTGTCCCAACCAAATTAATAGTAAAAGTATGTATTTTACTTCTCCGAAGTTGTTACAATTTAAAAACGATATGTTTTTTAATTTATTTTGAAAAGGTATTTTTTGGTCTTGTCCACATGGAAAATTTTGTTTTCCACATATATTTCCCCGTGTCTTCCACGTGTAAAAAACCGTCGATTTATTGCAATTAAATATGTTTCATAAATTTCCACAACGTCCACGCACACTACTATTACTAATAATACTATTAAATACTAAAATAAATAGTTTCTTGTGTTCTTTGCGCGTTTGGGTTGTTTGTTTTTTAAGATTGCAATTCAAGAATAATATTTTGAATCTCACGTTCGAATGAAGATTCGTTTTTCATCTTTCTTTCGATAAATCCGATAGAATTGATTATCGTTGTATGGTCTTTTTTATTAAACAACTTTGCTATCGAATTTTGCGAAAGATTCGTTGTTTTTCTTATAAGATAAATAGCCAAATGTCTTGCCGCGATAATTTCTGCATTTCTACGTGCGCTTTTCATTTCGTCACGTGTAACGTTATAACGCTTTTCGGCATATTCAATCGCTCTGTCGATTATTGATTCTTCGCTTTTTGCATTTGCAAAGAATTCGTTAAGAACCTCTTTTGCTACGTTATAATCACAAACTTCGCCGGTAATAAGTGTATGTGCTTTTAATTTTTTAAGCGCACCCTCTATTTGACGTATGTTAGTTGTAATATTTTTAGCAAGGTAATAAAGGATATCCATATCGAGATCGAACCCGAAATCCATAGACTTACGTTTGAATATTGCAACACGTAATTCCAAATCAGGCGGTTGGATATCGGCAACGAGTCCCATAACGAAACGGCTCTTAAGACGGTCTTCAAGATTATTTATATCTTTCGGAGCGCAGTCGGAAGCAAGAATAATCTGCTTATTCATCTTAAAAAGCGTATCGAACGTATGGAAAAATTCTTCCTGCACCGACATTTTACCTGCAATAAATTGGATATCGTCTACAAGCAAAACATCGACGTTTCTGTACTTTTCGCGGAAAACCATAGGTTTTTTCAACGAAAGAGATTCGATAAGTTCGTTAGTGAATTCCTCGCCGGTAACGTAAAGTATGTTATATTCGGGATGATTTTTTCTAATTTGATTAACAATAGAAAACAAAAGGTGCGTTTTACCTAAACCCGACGGTCCGTAAAGGAATAAAGGATTGTTTAATTCGGCAGGATGATTTGCAACTGCCAAAGCGGCAGACTGTGCAAGTTGATTTGATTTACCTACAACGAAATTTTCAAAAGTATATTCGGGATTAAAGCGGGTTTTATAAGCAGTTTCAACTTTTTCGGTAAATTCGGTCTTAAATTCTGCTTCTTCTTCATCGGTGATGAGTTTTAAATCTGTGTTTATACCGATAATTTCCGAAAATTTAAGTTTTAAGATGTCGTAATACTGAGATTCGACAAAAGCCTTTTTGTTTAAAGGAATCGAAACAGTAACGCTGCTGCCGTCTAGCGCAACAACTCTCATAGGCTCAAACCAAAGTCTGACAGAAGGCGCAGGATATATTTTTCTTAACTCTTCAAGAACAAAATCTTTTATTTGTTTAAATTCGTTATCAGTCATTTTATACCTCATTCGGCATATAAAACTTACGCCAAAAAACATTTATCAAAAAACAAGTATATATATTCGGTTAATTATATCACAAAAATTTCTAAATGTAAACCCCTTTATATATATTTATTACGTATATATATTATATATATTTAATATAAGGCTCAAATCTATGTTTTAAGGGATTTGTTTTTGCGTTTTTTGAAAAGATGAAAAAATTTTTTACTCACTATATATTGGGTCATTGTAAAGATAAAAACAATAAAACAACAAAATGCATTAAAAGGGCATTGTTTAAAACCGATTTTAGAGGTCTGTTTTATAGAATTTATATATATTAAAGAGATGAAAAAACGTTAAAAACACTTGACAAAATGGAATTTTTGGGTATATAATGTATTGCTATTACTCTGCGGTATCACGGACGTAAGAGGACAAGCATAATAACTGTTTTGTAATTAATTGGAGGTGTAATACCATGCTTAGAACATATCAGCCTAAGAAAAAACACAGAAAGGCAGAACACGGTTTCAGAAAGAGAATGGCTACCGCAAACGGTAGAAAGGTTCTTAAGAGAAGACGTGCAAAGGGTAGAGCAAGACTCACCTATTAATCTATTAAGATTTAATCTATCCCAAGCGAGGTTTTTGTTATGGAAAAAACACGCAGGATACAAACTTTAAAGGAAAATCACCTGTTCTCCCGCGCATATAGAAAGGGCAGGTGTTTTTCCGGCAAGTATGTTGCACTGTATGTATTAAAAAATAACCGCGACAAAGACCTTAACAAGTTAGGAATTACCGTATCTAAAAGTCGCGGAAATGCCGTGAAAAGGAATAGGACAAAACGAATTATTCGTGAAGCCTACCGTGTATTTCATCCGTTTATAAAAGAAGGTCATATTATCGTCATTGTCGCGCGTCAACCTTGTGTAGAGGCTCACGTTTCCGTGATCGTAAGCGAACTCGAGGTTTTATTGTCTAAAGCGGCACTTTTATAATGTAAATATAGATTAAAACGCTTTTTCAAAAAATGCATTTTTATCTGTATTTAAAGTAATGAAATTATCTATGAAAAAAATTTTTATATCGTTGATACGGTTTTATCAAAAGAATATTTCTCCGTATAAGTCCCAATGCTGTCGTTTTCAGCCGAGTTGTTCGGCATACGCTATCGAGGCAATCGAAACACACGGCGCATTCTTCGGACTTTTACTTGCGTTATATCGTATTTTAAGGTGTAACCCATTCAATAAAAACTGTGGGTATGACCCTGTACCGGAGAAAAAACGAAAATTAAGGTGATTTAATGAACTTTATTTACGACATCTTTTCGTACCTTATGAAGGGCTGCCTTTATATTTCGGGTAACCATTATATATTGGCCCTTTTATTTTTTGCACTTGCAATGGAGATTATCTTAATTCCTCTTGCAATCAAGCAGCAAAAATCGCAGATACAAATGGCAAAAGTAAAGCCTAAAGAAATGGCTATCCGCGAAAAATATAAGGGACGTAACGACCGCGCAACCCAGCAAAAAATGTCAATGGAAATACAGGAAATGTATCAGCAAAGCGGATACAACCAGTTTTCGGGTTGTTTGCCTATGCTTATCCAACTTCCTATAATTTTCATTCTTTTTGCAATCGTTCGTCAGCCTATCTCTTACGCGTCCAACCTCACCAAGGACGATGCTGATTTTATCAAGAATAATTCTTCCGCCGCTGTTGAGTATTATCAGGCAGAAAAAGAAGCACTGATAAAAGAAAATTTCGAAAACGCAACTGAATATAACGAATATGTAACCACTTTAGATAACTATCAGTTGGCGCTTGGCGGCAAAAAGTTAGACGAAACCACCGAAAACGGTCTAACCATTTATGAATTTAACGAAAATGCAAACCTATCCCAAGCAGAAATGGTTCTTTCCAACGTTATAATTAACGGTAAAGAAGACCTTGAAAACCTTGGTGATAAGGTAGATCCTTCTATTTTTGAAACCTATGAAGAATATGGATTCGGCGAATACGCAGAAAAACTTCCCGAATACCGTATCGGATCTCTTAACCTTCTTAACGAGCCTGATTTCGGACCCAATATTTGGTTAATGATAATCCCTGTGCTCGTGTTCCTTACTTCTTTCTTTTCTACTAAAGTTACAAGAAAGTTTTCGGGTTCTGCAACCCAGACCGATGCTAACGGCAACCCCATAGGCGGCGGCTTCTTTATGGAAGTTGGTATGCCTCTTATTTCGGCAATATTTGCGTACAGTTTTTCTGCCGCAATCGGCGCATACTGGATATGGCGTACTCTTATAGCAATGATTAAAACAGTAATTTTTGCAAAAGCAATGCCTATTCCTGTAGTTACCGAAGAAGATATTGCAGCCGCAAAGAAAGAAATGAAGGCTAAACAGAAGAAAAAGAAAGTTATTACTATCGAAGTAGACGAGGACGACACCAGTTACGACGATATGATCGTTAAGAACGGCAATAAAACCCGTACTGCTGACCCGACAACCCGTACTCCTCGCCGTATAGAAATGCTTACCGCCGATGACGAAGAAGAAAATGTCGAACCTAACAAAGAGGAATCGTCGGACGAAAGCACTGACAACTGATATTGAAAGGCAAATAATATGTTAAAAGAAACCATAGCAACGGCAAAAACAATTGAACTTGCCGTTAGCAATGCTTGTGTTGAACTCGGCGTTACCCCGGATGAAGTCGATTACGTTGTACTCGAAGAACCCAAAAAGGGTATTTTGGGTATCGGCGCGGCTGATGCAAAGGTAAGCGTCACATTAAAATCCACACCTGCAATAAAGGCATACGATTTTATCGAAACTATAATCAAAAATATGGGACTTGATGCGACAGTCGAAATCGCATCTCAGGATAAAGAGGGCGTATGCATCGCAATCAAGGGTGACAGCCTCGGTATTCTTATAGGCCGCAGAGGCGACGTTCTTGATTCGCTGCAATATCTTGCTACCCTCGCTGCAAACATCGAAAAGAGCGGATTCTATCGCGTCACAGTCGATGTTCAGGGCTACCGTGAAAAACGTGCCGAAACATTGCGCGGTGTTGCAAGACGTATGAGTGAAAAGGTGCTTAAGTATAAAAAGAGTTTCGCGCTTGAACCTATGAATGCTTATGAACGCCGTATAATTCATGCTGAATGTCAAAATATCGCAGGAGTAACAACCCGTTCTATCGGCGAAGGCGCAGATAGAAAGATAGTTATCTCACCCGAAAAGAAATAAAAATGCAAAATAAAAAACGCCTGAATTTTCAGGCGTTTTTGTTTTGTTCTTATCTTAAAGAGCAGCGTTGATAATGGTTGCAAAATCGGGTGCTTTAAGAGAAGCGCCGCCGATAAGACCGCCGTCAACGTTTTCTTTAGAAAGAAGTTCGTCGCAGTTTTTAGCGTTCATAGAACCGCCGTACTGGATAGTAGTTGCCTTAGCAACACAGTCACAGTAAAGACCTGCGATAACGTTACGGATGATTCCGCAAACTTCGTCTGCTTGGTCGGAAGTAGCGGTTTTGCCGGTACCGATAGCCCAAACAGGTTCGTAAGCGATGATGATGTCCTTCATCTGCTCTGCGGTTACGCCCATAAGAGCGATCTTGGTCTGCATTGCAACGATTTCATTGGTGATACCCTGTTCGCGTTCTTCGAGAAGTTCGCCAACACAGAGAATAACCTTAAGACCTGCTTCTAAAGCCGCAAGAACGCGCTTGTTAACGGTAACGTCGGTTTCACCGAAGTACTGTCTGCGTTCGCTGTGACCGATAATTACGTACTTAACGCCACATGCAACGAGCATGTCTGCACTGATTTCGCCGGTGTAAGCACCGCTCTTTTCCCAGTGGCAGTTTTCTGCACCGATTTCGAT
Source organism: Eubacteriales bacterium (assembly GCA_045652625.1). Lineage (GTDB taxonomy): Bacteria > Bacillota > Clostridia > Oscillospirales > CAG-382 > Coliplasma. Next base: position 33,838 of record JAZRUR010000023.1, read on the forward strand.
AGCGCTGCCTGCTGCACCCTTAACAGCCGCGTCGATATCAACGTAGGGTACACATGCGATGATACCGCAACCCGAAGTATCTTTACCTGCAAGTTCAGCCTTGATAGCATTTATGAGTTCAACAGCCTCTGCAGGAGTCTTGTTCATTTTCCAGTTACCGGCAATAATAGCCTTTCTGAATTCCTTGTTCATACTTTATTAATCCTTTGTAAATATTAAATTAATAATCCAAATTTGAATATTCAATAAATTCGTATTTTCCGAGGACATGTGCCTTTTACCCCAAAAACATAAGTGTTTTCGGGGACCCCTCGGAAAATACATCTAAAATCCAACCGAAATGCTTGTCATTTTGGTTGAAAGCGTTAGCGTCTTATTTATCTGTCATTGCCGCGATACCGGGAAGTTCTTTGCCTTCGAGGTATTCAAGCGAAGCACCGCCGCCGGTAGAGATGTGGCTCATCTTGTCGCCGAAACCGAGAGTGTTTACAGCCGCTGCAGAGTCGCCGCCGCCGATGATGGTGGTAGCATCGGTTTCTGCAAGTGCCTTAGCAACTGCGATAGTACCTTGTGCAAAGGTGGGGTTTTCGAAAACGCCCATAGGTCCGTTCCAAACAACGGTCTTTGCGGTCTTAACCTTGCTTGCGTAAAGTTCGCGGGTCTTAGGACCGATATCAAGGCTTTCCATATCTGCAGGAATTTCGTCAGCCGAAACAGCCTTTGCGTCAACAGGCGCGTCGATGGGGTTGGGGAATTCCTTTGTGATCATGCAGTCGATGGGGAGAAGAATTTCAACGCCGTTTGCCTTAGCGCGTTCGAGCATTTCTTTGCAGTAATCGATCTTTTCGTTATCAACGAGCGAAGTACCGACTTCTTTGCCCATAGCCTTAAGGAAGGTATAAGCCATACCGCCGCCGATGATAAGGCAGTCAGCCTTGGTAAGAAGATTTTCGATAACAGCGAGTTTGTCTGCAACCTTAGCGCCGCCGAGAATGGTAACGAAAGGTCTTACAGGATTATTAACTGCATCGCCGAGGAACTTGATTTCCTTAGCCATGAGGAAGCCGTTAGCGGATTCTTCAACGTAAGAAGCAACACCTACGGTAGAGCAGTGTGCTCTGTGTGCGGCACCGAAAGCATCGTTTACGAACACGTCGCAAAGAGATGCGAGTTCTTTAGAAAATTCTTCGCCGTTTTTGGTTTCTTCAGCGCGGTAACGAGTGTTCTGAAGAAGAACAACATCGCCGTTTTCCATTGCGGCAACAGCCTTTTTAGCGTTTTCGCCTACTACGCAGTCGTCAGCGGCAAAAACAACATCTCTTTCGAGTTTTTCTGCAAGACGTACTGCAACAGGTGCGAGAGAGAATTCGGGCTTAGGTTCGCCCTTGGGTTTGCCAAGGTGAGAGCAAAGGATAACCTTCGCGCCTTGGTCAAGCAAGAATTCGATAGTAGGAAGTGCGGCAACGATGCGGTTTTCGTCGGTGATTACGCCGTTCTTAAGCGGAACATTGAAATCGCAACGTACAAGTACGCGTTTGCCAGTGACTTTAAGATCTTCAACGGACTTTTTAGCGTTCATTTGAAATTTCTCCTCTTTGTATTGAAATTTATTTTTATATTATTTTCCAAAGATGTATTATACACCATTTTTTCCCATAAATCAAGGGTTTTGCTCATTTTTAAAGTCTTTAATTGAAATTAGATTGGCAATATGATTCGAAGTTTGCCTTAGCATAGTTTATAGAGTTTACAAGCCCCGAACCTATATCGAGATAATCGACGATAGCGGCGGTTGTTGCAAGCCGTATACTGGAAATGCCGCTCCCGTAAACGGTTGCGAAATCGAAGGTCAAACTGTCGATAATGGTATTAAGCATAACGGTTTCGCTATTATCGTTAAGATAAAAGCCTATGTGGTGGTTTGCGAACGCCTGAGGTATCGTATTGTTTCCGCTTGCGCAGGTTGCGGAGATAACGGCAGAAACAAAACGTTTATGCCTTTCGTCTGCATTTTCAACGGTTTTCGGCACGGAAAAAACTCTTGCATCGCTGCTGACAAGGCAGTTATAGCCGTTTTGCGATTCGCTGTACTTGGGTATAGGAAGCATACCGAAATTACTGCCTTTTGTCGTACCGTCGCGCAATGCATATAAATAACTGAATTTATTACAGAAAA
>JAZRUR010000024.1:0-7702 GCA_045652625.1 Eubacteriales bacterium
GTCGCCTTCAGAACCGTCGCCTTCAGAACCGTCGCCTTCAGAACCGTCGCCTTCAGAACCGTCGCCTTCGGAGCCGTCGCCTTCAGAACCGTCGCCTTCAGAGCCGTCGCCTTCGGAGCCGGCGCCTTCAGAGCCGTCGCCTTCGGAGCCATCGCCTTCAGAACCGTCGCCTTCGGAACCGTCGCCTTCGGAACCGTCGCCTTCGGAGCCGTCGCCTTCGCCGTCATCTTCAACAACTGCTACGCCGTAAACTTCGATTTCGTTGAAGAATACGAATGTTTTAGCGCCAAGTGCGATTTCAACTTTTACGAAAGATGCAGTACCAACTACGTCGCCTTCAATATAGAATGCTTCGTTAACGTTGGTAGTTTCAGGAACGGTAAGAGCGATAGCGTCGCCCCAAGTTTCGCCGTCTTCGGAGAGATATACGTTAACAGCGGAAGGTATAGAAATACCGGAACCGTCGTTTTGAATGAATGCAACCTTAACTTCGCTGATGTCGAAAGAACCTGCAAGGTCGGTTACAACGTCAGCAACTCTTTCAGGTGCGTTACCGTTAGGTTGAACAGAGCCAACGCCGTTGTTGTTGCTGAATGCAAACCAAACGTCGCCGCTGTATGCCATTGCGCCGCCTGCAACGCCATCGGTAAGATTAGCGTTGTAGCCGTTGAGGGGATCTACGGTATCAAAATCTTTGTCAAGTGCCACGTTGGAGGGTTCAGCAGGTTCGGAACCTTCGCCGTCGCCTTCGGAACCGTCGCCTTCGGAGCCGTCGCCTTCGCCGTCGTCAGCTGCTGCGCCGTATACTTCGATTTCGTTGAAGAATACGAACATTTTAGCGCCAAGTGCGATTTCAACTTTTACGAAAGATGCGGTACCAACTACTTCGCCTGCAACATAGAATGCTTCGTTAACGTTGGTGGTTTCAGGAATGGTAAGAGCGATAGCGTCGCCCCAAGTTTCCCCGTCATCGGAGAGATATGCGTTAACAGCGGAAGGTACAGAAATACCGGAACCGTCGTTTTGAATGAACGCAATCTTAACTTCGCTGATGTCGAAAGAACCTGCAAGGTCGATTACAACGTCAGCAACTCTGTCAGGTGCGTTACCGTTAGGTTGAGTGGCGCCAACACCGTTGTTGTTGCTGAATGCAAACCAAACGTCGCCGCTGTATGCCATTGCGCCGCCTGCAACACCGTCGGTAAGATTAGCGTTATATCCGCCGATGGGGTCTACAGTTGTGTAGGTTTTGTTTAATGCGATGTTGGTATCTTCTGCGAGAGAAGGAACCATAAATACTGAGAATGATGCAACGAGCATTGCACATACTACAAGAATACCAATAAGTCTTCTTGTCGAGAGTTTTTGTTCCATAATTGTCCTCCTTAAATTTTTTAAGTGCTTCCGTATCTTATTTTACAGGTCTTGGAACGTTCCCCATAAAACACTTTACGGGACACTTTTTTATTCGCCGAAAAAGTTTTGGCGATATCTTATTAACATACTACCACACATTTTCCCTCATTGCAATAGTTTTTTCATGGAATTTTTAAAAAAATTAAAACTTACAAATAAAAATTGGTCACATGTACCAAATAATGCATTTTAAAAGTAACCCGACCGTAATAGATACAAAAAAACACCTGCTTTTCAAAATTCACAAAGCAGGTGTTTTTATTGCTGTTAACAGTATTTTCCGGTTCCGATTATTCGGCGCGTTTGCCGAGCATGTATACCTGTTCTTCCTTAAAGGATTTCCAGTTGCCTTCCATAATTGCGTTACGGATCTTTTCCATTAATTTATTATAGAAGTAAAGGTTATGAATAACGCAAAGGCGCATACCCAACAACTCACGTGCCTTGAACAAATGGCGTATATACGCTCTTGTGTAGGTGCGGCAAACAGGACAGTCGCAATTGGGGTCGATAGGACGGGCATCGAGTTGATATTTGTAGTTATTCAAATTCACTAACCCTTCGCTTGTGAAAAGGTTACCGTGACGCGCGTTACGCGAGGGCATTACGCAGTCGAAAAAGTCTATACCTCTGTCAACCGCCTCCAAAATATTAACAGGCGTGCCGACGCCCATCAAGTAGCGCGGTTTATCCTTGGGAAGGAAAGGTTCGCACACTTCGATAACGCGGTACATCTCCTCTGCGCTTTCTCCGACCGCCAATCCGCCCAACGCGTAACCGGGAAGGTCGAGTCTTGTTATCTCCTTGATATGGCGGACACGGATATCGTCATAAACACCGCCCTGACCGATACCGAAAAGCATTTGGTCTTTGTTTATCGTTTCGGGAAGCGAATTAAGACGGTCCATTTCCTCTTTACAGCGGTAAAGCCAACGAGTCGTGCGGTCTACCGAACGGTCGATGTAACTGTGCTCGGCAACCGAGGAGGGACATTCGTCAAACGCCATTGCGATAGTGGATGCAAGTTTAGACTGTATCTGCATACTCACTTCGGGGCTCATGAATATCTTTGCGCCGTCCATGTGGGATTGGAAGGTAACACCGTCTTCGTTTATGTTACGCAACTGCGCAAGTGAGAACACCTGGAATCCGCCGCTGTCGGTAAGCACGGGTCTGTCCCAGTTGAAAAACTTGTGTATTCCGCCCAACTGATAAATAACGTCTTCGCCCGGACGGACATGAAGATGATAGGTATTTGAAAGTTCGACCTGACAGCCGATATGTTTCAAATCGCCCGTCGAGATACCGCCCTTGATCGCGGCAGACGTGCCGACGTTCATAAAAACGGGGGTCTGAATATCGCCGTGAACCGTATTAAAAGTACCTGTTCGTGCGTTTCCGCAGGTCTTGTGAATAGTGAAACTCATAAAAATCTACCTGTCAAAGTATTTTTCGATTTCCCTCTTGGGAATCTTTTTAATAAAAGGTCTGCCGTGAGGGCAATAGCGAAGACTCGGATTCTCGGAAAGCATTTTAACAACGTTTTCGTCGTCTTCGGGACGGTTTTTCACCCTTGCTTTAAGTGCCGCTTTACACGCCACGGTATAGAGTGCGCGGTCGCAACGCTCGGCAAATGACAAGCCGTTGCCGTCGGACAAGGTTTTCGCGAAATCTTCTAAAATAGATTCCAACCCTTTTAGATTGCCGAGTGTGGCAGGAACCGTACGAACGATAACCGCACCCTCGCCGAAATCGTCGATTGCAAACCCTTTTTCTTCTAAAAACGATGCGTTTTCAAGCAGAACCGCCGCCTGTTCGCGCCCAAGAGTTACGGGGATACCCGCTAAAAGTTCTTGCACGTTAAGTTCTTTGTTCTGGGCAAGACGCTCGTAAAGTATACGTTCGTGCGCGGCATGTTTGTCGATAACGAGCACGTTTTCCTCGGTTTCGACGAATATATAGGAATCGTACGCCTGACCTATCATGCGCCAAGTAGGCGTTTCGGGGGCTAAAGTCATCTGACTTTCGGGAATTATAGGTTCGGGCTTTTCTTCGGTTTTTTCGGTAGGCGCAAAGGTGTTTTCTTCTTTAGGAGAAATATCCTTTAACGTGAATTTATCTTCCGAAACAAACAAATCTTCCTCGCCTATATCGGCGCGAAACTCAGTTTCTGCTTTTTGTTCTTTAATTTCCTCCGATTGAATCGGTACGATTTTAACCTTCGGCTCATCGGGCGGGAAAAACTGCACGTCGCGGGGGATTACAGTTTCTTTCTTTACCGTTTCTATAAACGGGTCGTCCTCTTTCGAAAGAGGCGGAAGTTCCAATTTTTGATTTTGTTCTTCTTTAATAATAGGTTTGGCAAACGTACCCAACGGTTTATCCGTGGGCTCTGCCTCAAGCGCGTTCTTGACCGCATAATATACGGCACGGAACACGTCGCGCTCTGACGCGAATTTAATCTCGGTCTTGGCAGGATGCACGTTTACGTCGGTAAGTTCGGGCATGAGCGTAACGAACAAAACGCAACCGGGGAATTTTCCGCGCGGAATAAAGGAACGGAACGCTTCTTCAAGCGCCGCCTGTACGGTTTTGCTCTTGACGTATCTGCCGTTGACAAACGACGTCTGCATAGCGCGGCTTGCGCGAACCGCATCGGGCGAAGTTACAAAACCGTTGACCGTTACACCGCCCAACTCGTAATCAACAGGGATAAGCGTTTTTGCAAATTCACGTCCGAAAACCGAATAAACCGCGGGATAAAGTTCGTTATCGCCCGAAGTCATAAATTTACGTTCGCCGTCGCAGATAACCGTAAAAGATATCTCGGGGTGCGAAAGTGCAAGTCTTTCGGCGGCGGCAACACATGACGCGGCTTCGGTCCCGTCTTTTTTAAGGAACTTCTGACGCGCAGGAGTATTATAGAATATATCCCTCATCGAAACGGTCGTGCCGTCGGGACAGCCGACGTCTTCCATAACGATACCGTTTTCGTCGGAAGTAAGGCGAGTGCCGATGTTCTCGCTTCTGTGCTTGGTAACGATCTCAAGTCTTGAAACCGAGCCGATAGCCGCCAACGCCTCACCGCGGAAACCGAGTGAGCGTATGCCGTTGATATCGTCACCGCATTCTATTTTACTTGTCGCATGGCGCAACAATGCCTTCGGGATATCCTCGCGCAGAAAACCGCAACCGTCGTCGGTAACGCGAATCAGCACACGTCCGCCGTTTCTTATCTCCAAAGTTATGTTTTTCGCACCTGCGTCTATTGAATTTTCAAGCAATTCTTTTGTAGCAGAAGAAGGTCGTTCTACTACCTCACCTGCGGCTATAAGGTTAGCCGTTTGGGCATCAAGTATGTTGATAATTCCCAATATCAGTCAAGCTCCTTTTTGAGTTCATACAAAAGCGTTATTGCTTCGTAAGGCGTTAACGTGTTTATGTCGACGTTCTTTATACGGTCGATAACACGCGCCTCGTTTAATGATTCAAAACTTATGTTGTCGTCTTCTTTGTTTGCCTTTACAATCGGACGCGATTCGGTTTCTGCCAAACCCGATAAAACCTGTTTTGCGCGGTTGACTACTACTTCGGGAACACCTGCAAGGTGGGCAACCTCTATACCGTAACTGTCGTCGGCAGCGCCTTTGATTATTTTTCTAAGGAAAACAACGTCGTTGCCGCGTTTTTTCGCGGCGATATTGTAGTTCACAACGCCGTCGGTTTCGCCCTCAAGCGCGGTGAGTTCGTGATAGTGGGTGGCAAAAAGGGTTTTTGCCCCTATTTTCTTGGCAGTGTACTCAACAACCGCACGTGCAATACTCATGCCGTCGTAGGTACTTGTACCTCTGCCGATTTCATCATATATAATAAGGCTGTTTTTGGTGGCGTTTTTAAGAATATCCGCAACCTCGTTCATTTCAAGCATAAAGGTCGAGTTACCGCTTGCAAGGTCGTCGGACGCGCCGACACGGGTAAACACTCTGTCGACTATGCCGACTCTCGCCTCGGTCGCAGGAACAAAACAACCCGTCTGCGCAAGTATAACGCAAAGCGCAACCTGACGCATGTATGTAGATTTACCTGCCATGTTCGGACCCGTTATAAGCAACATACGGTTTGCACCGCAATCGAGATAACAGTCGTTGGGCACAAAATAGTTGCCGTCGAGAAAACGCTCGACAACGGGGTGACGGCAGTTTTTAAGAATAATCTTGTCCGAACGGTCTATTTCGGGACAAACGTAACCCTGCTCACGCGCAACTTCTGCGTTAGAGCAATAAACGTCCAACTCGGCTAGCGCATTGGCGGAAGTTTTTATCTTTTCGAGCGATTTCAAAACAAAATCGCGTAAGGAAACGAACAACTCGTATTCAAGCGCATAGAGCCTGTCCCTTGCGCCGATAACACGGCTTTCGGTTTCTTTAAGTTCGGGAGTAACAAAACGTTCGCCGTTTGAGAGCGTTTGACGTCTTATATATTCCTCGGGAACTTGCGAAAGAAACGATTTCGAAACCTCGATATAATAACCGAAAACGCGGTTATATCCGACCTTTAAGGTCTTGATTCCCGTCTTTTCGCGTTCGTATTCCTCGATTTTCGCTATCCACGCCTTGCCGTTTGTGACCATTTCATAAAGTTCGTCAACGGCGGCGTTACAGCCGCGTTTTATAATTCCGCCCTCTTTTAAGGTAATGGCGGGTTCTTCGGCAATGGTGTCGCCAATGGCATCGGCAATATCTTTAAGCGTGTCGATTTCGGAATCAATGCGTTTAAGCGATTTGGTTTTTGCGTTGGCAATAAGTTCCTTTATCGAGGGGAAAAGGCGAATGGTTCTTTCAAGCGATTTAAGATCACGCGCGTTTGCAGTACCGAAAACAAGTCTTGTAGTAAGACGTTCTATGTCGGTAACGCCTTTTAATATCTCGCGCAGTTCATCGCGCAAAACGCCGTCGGAATAAAGTTCGCTTACCGCATCAAGACGGGAACGGATAGCGTTTTCGTTCACAAGCGGTTTTTCGAGCCACCTGCGCAAAAGTCTTGCACCCGCGCTTGTGCGCGTACGGTCTATCGCCCAAAGCAGAGAGCCTTTGCGCTGTTTGGTGCGCATAGATTCGGAAAGTTCAAGATTACGGCGCGACGCGGTGTCTATTCCCATAAATTCGTCGCAGGAATAGAAGTTTATCTTTTTCAAATAAGAAAGGTCTATTTTTTGAGTGCGTTTTATGTAAGCAAGCAGACCGCCGACTGCTTTGACAGCGTAATCGCTGTCGGTGTCGGGGTTTTCGCCGTATATGTCAACAACCGAGTTTATTGCCGTTTTTATATCAAAATCCGACATATCAGCGTTGGAAACAAGGGTGTTGAACCGTGCGTTAAATAATGCGCTTATGTTCTCGGGGAAACCGCTTGGCACGATAAGTTCGCTCGGCAAATATGCCGCCGCTTCCGAAACAACCCTTGCAGATAGGTTCTCGCCCAAAATATCGGTCGCGTTTATTTCGCCCGTAGAAACGTCGGCGAAAGCGATTCCGCAACCGAGCGAATCGCAATAAGACGCGCAGATATAGTTGTTTTTCTTTTCGTCAAGGTAGTTTCCCTCGGTAACAGTACCCGGAGTGATAATACGGACAACGTCGCGCTTTACAAGACCTTTTGCAGATGCGGGGTCTTCCATTTGTTCGCAGATAGCGACACGGTAACCGCGCGAAACAAGTTTTGCAATATAACCGTCCGCCGCGTGATGAGGCACACCGCACATAGGTGCACGTTCCTCAAGACCGCAGTCTTTGCCCGTAAGCACAAGGTCAAGTTCGCGCGAGGCAACCTGAGCGTCATCAAAAAACATCTCGTAAAAGTCCCCGATGCGACACATCAGGATACAGTCGGAATGTTCCTGCTTAACCTCTAAATATTGCTTCATAAGCGGCGAAAGAGCCATAATAACCTCCTGTTCCTGACGGAACGGTGATATTCGCCCGACGGCGAGTGATATTGCACTTTGTGCAGTGATATTCCGCTATCGCGGAGTGATATTGTTCCTATCGGAACAGTTGCGGAACGCACTTCGTGCTTTTTGATTTTTTATTGTATGGTTGAAATTTAAAACAAATACAATAAAAATTCATATTTTCCGAGGACATGCGCCTTTTACCCCAAAAACATAAATGTTTTCGGGGACCCCTCGGAAAATATACCTATGAACATTGCGAGTGTCGAGCATTTTTGCAAAAAATGCGAGGCGCGAGGTGCGAATGCACAATGTTCACAAAAGAACGAATAAAAT
>JAZRUR010000025.1:0-8434 GCA_045652625.1 Eubacteriales bacterium
CCTTGTTCGAGGTCACGGAGGGCGTGGAGACCGATTCCTGAGATCTCTGCAAACTGTTCTTGGGTTAGATGAGCGGCTTTACGCTCCATTTTAATAAATTCGGCTATCTTATTCATAAATTCACTATACGTAATCGGTATAGTTTTTGAAAACTACACTCAAAGCTATCCCGATTTGGTACTGTTTTTGCACCTCTCTTTCTTTGGTTGTTTACAGGTGCATTTTAGCAGAAAATTTGAGACATAACAAATGTGCGAACATACAAAAAGCCCACTACCGAATTTCTAGGGTAGTGGGCTAAATGCTTATATTTACTAGCTAAATCCACACTTCAACGGTTATATCATCGAAGGTGTGGAGTCGCTGGTTCGGGCGGAATGCTTTGATAAAATCTTCGGCATTTTCCCGATTCAGTTGGAACTGAAATGCTCGGATTTTTCCGATTACTTCATTTCCTTTATAGCAGCCTGTGCAGCAGCAAGACGTGCTATAGGAACTCTAAAGGGGGAGCAGGAAACGTAGTCAAGACCGATTTCGTTGCAGTATTCAACAGAAGTCGGGTCGCCGCCGTGTTCACCGCAGATACCGATGTGAAGGTTGGGGTTAACGGGTCTACCCAATTTAATGGTGGTTTCCATGAGTTTACCAACACCGATTCTGTCGAGTTTTGCAAACGGGTCGTTTTCAAAAATCTTGGTATCGTAGTAGCAATCAAGGAACTTACCTGCATCGTCACGAGAGAAGCCGTAGGTCATCTGAGTAAGGTCGTTAGTACCGAAGCAGAAAAAGTCTGCATCAGCAGCGATCTCATCAGCGGTAAGAGCGGCTCTCGGGATTTCGATCATGGTGCCGACTTCGTACTTAAGGGCAGACTTGGCAGCGGAAATTTCCGCATCTGCAGTTTCCACAACAAGTTTCTTAACAAACTTGAATTCCTTAACGTCGCCAACCAACGGAATCATTATTTCGGGTTTAACGTTCCAATCGGGATGTGCCTTTTGTACGTTAATAGCGGCACGGATAACTGCCTTGGTCTGCATTTTTGCGATTTCGGGATAGGTTACTGCAAGACGGCAGCCTCTGTGTCCCATCATGGGGTTGAATTCGTGGAGAGAGTCGATAATATTCTTGATTTCTTGAACAGTTTTACCTTGAGCATCAGCGAGTTTCTTAATATCTTCTTCTTCGGTAGGAACGAACTCATGCAAAGGCGGATCAAGGAAGCGGATTGTAACGGGATTGCCTTCGAGTGCTTCGTAAAGTGCTTCGAAGTCGCTTTGTTGCATGGGAAGGATCTTTTCGAGAGCGCTTTCTCTTTCCTCAACCGTGTCAGAACAAATCATTTCACGGAATGCCGCGATTCTATCGCTTTCGAAGAACATATGCTCGGTACGGCAAAGACCGATACCTTCTGCACCAAGTTCACGAGCCTTTTTAGCGTCAGCAGGGGTGTCTGCATTGGTGCGGACCTTCATGGTACGGTATTTATCAGCCCATTCCATAATTCTGCCGAACTCACCTGCAATGGTAGCGTCAACGGTAGGAATGATGCCGTCATAAATGTTACCGGTAGAGCCGTCGAGAGAGATGCAATCGCCTTCGTTATATACCTTACCGCCGAGGGTGAATTTCTTGTTTGCTTCATCCATCTTGATATCGCCGCAACCGGATACACAGCAAGTACCCATACCTCTTGCTACAACTGCAGCGTGAGAGGTCATACCGCCACGAGCGGTAAGGATACCTTGTGCGGCTTTCATACCTTCGATATCTTCGGGAGAGGTTTCGAGACGAACGAGAATGACCTTTTCGCCGCGTTCAGCCCATTCTTTTGCATCGTTTGCAGTAAATACAACCTTACCGCATGCCGCTCCGGGAGAAGCGCCTAATGCTCTGCCGATAGGAGCAGCCGCTTTGAGTGCTTTTGCATCAAACTGCGGGTGGAGAAGGGTATCAAGGTTACGGGGATCGATCATCTTAACTGCTTGTTTTTCGTCGATCATCTTTTCATCAACGAGGTCACATGCGATCTTAAGTGCGGCTTGCGCAGTTCTTTTACCGTTTCTGGTTTGAAGCATAAAGAGTTTCTTATCTTCAATGGTAAATTCCATATCCTGCATATCTCTGTAATGATCTTCGAGAATACCGCAGATGCCGACAAACTTTTCGTAAACTTCGGGCATAACTTCTTTGAGTTGTTCGATCTTTTGAGGAGTACGAACACCTGCAACAACGTCTTCGCCCTGTGCGTTCATAAGGAATTCGCCCATGAGTTTCTTTTCGCCGGTAGCAGGGTCACGAGTAAACGCAACACCGGTACCCGTGGTGTTACCCATGTTACCGAATACCATCATCTGAACGTTAACGGCAGTACCCCAAGAATAAGGAATATCGTTATCGCGGCGATAGATGTTTGCTCTGGGGTTATCCCAAGAACGGAAAACGGCTTTGGTAGCCTCCATAAGTTGAGTACGGGGATCGGAGGGGAAGTCACTACCGATTTTTGCCTTATATTCAGCCTTGAATTGGTTAGCGAGTTCTTTAAGGTCGTCTGCAGTAAGGTCAACGTCCTGCGTTACGCCTTTTTCCTCTTTCATTTTGTCGATAAGTTCTTCAAAATACTTCTTACCGACTTCCATAACAACGTCGGAGAACATTTGAATGAATCTTCTGTAACAGTCCCAAGCCCAACGGGGGTTGCCGGACTTAGCAGAAAGAACCTCAACAACTTCTTCGTTAAGACCGAGGTTGAGAATGGTGTCCATCATACCGGGCATAGATGCTCTTGCGCCGGAACGGACAGAAACGAGAAGCGGATTTTCCTTATCACCGAATTTTTTGCCGGTGATGGTTTCCATCTTTTCAATATTTTGAATAATTTGTGCGACAATTTCATCGTTAATTACCTTGCCGTCCTCATAATATTGAGTACAAGCCTCGGTAGAAATGGTGAAGCCTTGAGGAACGGGAAGACCAAGGTTAGTCATCTCGGCCAAGTTCGCGCCCTTGCCGCCGAGAAGTTCTCTCATCGTGCCATTGCCTTCGGAGAAGAGATATACATACTTTCTGGACATTTTTAACCTCCAAGATTTATTTTACAACTTTACATTATATATTTTTTCCTATATTTGTCAATAGGAATCAAGAAATTTAACTAGGTTCTACATATATAATTATATTATAAACAGTTATACTTGACAAATTTGTTTTTTACGGTTAAACTAAATTTACTTTGCAAATTTAGGAGACATGTTTTGCGTTTTTCAAATGTTAACCCCGGCGAACATCCCGAATATATAATTGTCGGACTTGGTAATCCCGGTCAGAGATACGAAAATACACGTCACAACATCGGTTTTAAAGTTGTTGATTATATCGATTCACGTAGTGTTATCAGCAGAGGGTGTAAGCGTATGCTTCACTCTTCGCTTTGTGATAAATGTGTGCTTGACGGTTATATTATTTATAACGTGAAGCCGCAAACTTTTATGAACAACTCCGGCATGGCGGTTCAGGATGTTTTGAACTATTACAAAATGAGTTCTAAGCAACTTATAGTAATTCATGATGATATAACCTTGCCTGCAGGAGAGTTTCGCGTTAAAATCGGCGGAAGTGCTAACGGCCACAACGGTTTAAAGTCCATAATCCAGCATATAGGAACAAACGATTTTATACGTATTAGAGTTGGTGTAGGTGTTAAACCTGAGGGTTGGGATATGTCTAAATACGTTTTGTCTAAAATCAGTGATGAGGAATTTGCATTAATAAGCGATAAATTTGAGTGGATAAAAAAGGCAGTTTCCAGTGTATTTAACTACGGTATAGAGCATACTTTAAAAGTATACAATTTGATAGGCGCCAATAAGGTAGATTGATGAAAAGTATCATTGAACAATTTGCCAACGACAGCGAATACCGTTCGCTTATCGAAGGTTTCTCGGAAGGACGCATACCCTGTGTTGTAAGCGGTATGTGCGATTCCTCACACCCTTTTTTAGTTGTGGCGATGTTAAAGGACCTTGGAAAAAAGGGTATTGTTATCGTTCCCGAAGAGAAAGAGGCAAATTCTGTGGTTGATGTATTACGATTGTTTTATGACAGAGTGCTTTTTTATCCTGCCCGTGATTTTGTATTTGAAAATGTAACAGCGTATTCGCGTGAGTGGGAACATGAAAGGCTTTCGGTTCAATATGCAGTTGCTAAGGGCGAGTATGACGTTATCGTTACTGTTCCCGACGCGTTGATGCAATATTCAATGCCGCTTGAAGTATTCCATGAAAACAGTTTTACGCTGTCCTACGGAGATGTCGCGGTGCAAACGGATATTTGTATTAAACTCGAACAAATGGGATATACACGTACAGAAATCGTTGAAGGTGTCGGACAGTTCTCGGTCAGAGGCGGTATTGTTGATATATTCACGCCTAATTATTCATATCCCGTACGGGTTGACTTTTGGGGCGACGAGATCGACCTAATTGGATTTTTTGATATTGTATCTCAAAGACGCACAGAAAATCTCGATAGCGTTTCTATAATTCCGTGCAACGAATTAATGGCATCCGATAATGCGAAATTGGCAATGCAACGTGAAATTAAAAGCCTTATTTCTTCGTTTGTCGGACCGGAGAAACGCCGTCAGATGCTTTTGTCTGAACTCGAATCGCTTGAAAAGGGAAACAAGAACGTATTTGCTGATAAATATTATTCATTAATTTATCCAAACAATGAAACTTTACTTGATATGGCTCATGATAGTATTCGTTTTATTTTTGGAATCAAACGTGTTGAAGAACGTGCAAAAGGTTTTGCATCGACCAATGATGCAATTATTGAAACGCTTTCTGCTAACGGATTGTGCAGAATGAAAAACAGCAGACCGTATTGCAGTTCAAACGAACTGCTTGCATCGCTTGGCAAAAACACGGTATCTGTTGATGTATTCCATAATTCGGGCTCTGCTATAAACGCTGTTGCATCGTATACATTTGCGACAAAAACAACTTTGCAAATGACCGATAAAACCGATGTTTTCATTGAGGATATCGAAGATTATATTGCCGCTTCGCGTAAAATCTTATTGTTATGTTCGGGTGAACATGCGGCAAACGCAATGATAGTAATGCTTTCGGACGAGGGTATAAGCGCATATCCTTATGGCGGCACTTTGTACGAAGGTCGTGTTGCTGTTGCTGTCTGTGATTCCGAAGTTATAAAACAAGGATTTGAACTCCCTAAAAGCGGTTTTGTTTTGCTAACTGATTATATGTCGCTTCGCCCACGTGAAGAACTTAAGCGCCGACGCCGTTCGGCAAAGGTGTCAAAGGGTGAGAAAATTGCGTCTTATGCCGACCTTACCATAGGTGATCTTGTAGTCCATGTTAATCACGGCATCGGTAGATATGACGGAATTAAAAACTTGATTTCTCAAGGTGTTTCCCGCGATTATATAAGAATCGTATATGCTGATAACGGAATTCTTTACGTGCCGTGTGACCAGTTGGATATGGTTAGTAAATATATCGGTGCAGAGGGCACTAAACTATCTAAAATGGGCGGTGCAGAATGGAAACGTGCAAAAGCACGTGCAAAAGCATCGGCATCAAATATTGCTAAAGAACTTATAAAGTTATATGCCGAAAGGCGAAGTTTAGAGGGCTATTCATTTCCGCCTGATGATGAATTTCAAGATGAATTTGAGGCAGGATTTGAATACACCGAAACCGACGGTCAGTTCCGTGCCGCAACCGAGATAAAAAAAGATATGGAAAATCCATATCCTATGGACAGGTTGCTTTGCGGTGATGTTGGATTCGGAAAGACCGAAGTTTCATTACGTGCTGTGTTTAAGTGTGTATTTGCAGGCAAACAAGCGGCTATTCTTGTTCCTACAACTATCTTGTCTTTTCAGCATTACCGAACGATTCAAGCGCGTTTTAGGGGGTATCCCGTTAAGGTGGCAATGCTTTCGAGATTTGTAACACCCAAGGAACAATCGGAAGTTATAGCAGGTTTGAGAAAGGGAACTATAGACATTGTAGTAGGCACTCATCGTTTACTTCAAAAAGATATCGAATTTAAAGATTTAGGTCTGTTAGTTGTTGACGAGGAACAGCGTTTTGGCGTTACTCATAAAGAAAAACTCAAAGAACTTTCAAAAGGTGTTGATGTTTTAACACTTACAGCGACTCCTATTCCGCGTACGTTAAACATGGCGTTGAGCGGCATAAGAGATATGTCGGTACTTGAAGAAGCACCTACCGACCGTGTTCCTGTACAGACTTTTGTATTAGAACACGACGATGAAGTTATATTTGAAGCAATACGACGTGAATTACGGCGTGGCGGTCAGGTGTTTTACCTTCATAACTTTGTTGATTCCATTTATTCGAAAGCGACATTGTTGCGCAACGCTTTTCCCGAAGCAAACGTAGCGGTCGGGCACGGAAAAATGGACAAAGAAGAACTTTCCGACGTATGGTCGGATATGGTAGACGGTAATATCGATATTCTTGTATGCACAACGATAATCGAATCAGGTGTTAATGTGTCTAATGCAAACACTTTGATTGTCGAAAACGCTGATAGAATGGGCTTGGCGCAATTACACCAAATAAGGGGAAGAGTAGGACGTTCTACAAGAAAAGCGTATGCCTATCTGACCTATCGTGCAGGATCGGTTATCAACGAAATTGCTGAAAAAAGACTTGCGGCAATACGTGAATTTACCGAATTCGGCTCGGGATTCAAAATTGCAATGCGCGACCTTGAGATACGTGGCGCAGGCAACCTTTTGGGGGCGGAACAAAGCGGTCATCTTGAGGCTATAGGATACGATTTGTATATAAAAATTCTTGAAGATGCAATAAATGCAGAAAAAGGAATTGCGCCTAAGGCAGAGAAGAATTGTACTATAGATCTTGTATCTGATGCGTTTATTTCCGAAGATTATATTTCTTCACTTGCGTTAAGGATAGATGTTTATAAGAAGATCGCCGCAGTTTGTAACGAAGATGACAGCGACGACTTGATAGATGAACTTAATGACCGATTCGGTGAAATACCCGAACCCATTATGAATCTTATAAGAATCTCGCGTTTGCGCAACGCCGCTATGGAATTAGACTTTACGTCCATTGAGCAGAATCAGCGTATGTTAAGTTTTTATAATCCTACGATAAATATGGAAAACTGTGCCGTTATAGCATCTGAAGATCCTTTTAAAGGCGCGGTTATGATTTCGCTCGGCGGTAGGCCGCATATTTCATATAAAATGCGTGATGGCGAGAAAAATTTAGATATTTGTGAGAAGATTATCGAAAGATATTCAAAATTAACAAAAAATTAGGTAGACAAATTCAAAATTGTGTTGTATACTATTTTGACATGATTTTGTGAAAGGTTGACGAGAATGAAAAATTGCACAAGGATTATTTCGCTTTTGATTGTTGTTATGATGTTGTTTTCTTTTGCATCTTGCAGTAATGGAAGCGGCATTTCTTCGAATGATGATAGTGAAATTGTAATGAGTTACGGTGATTATTCACTAACTGAAAAGGATTTCATGTATATTATCAGTACGTTTAAAAGCCAAATGGTTTCGTACTATCAAAGTTATTTAACCAACTATGGCGTGACATCAAGTGAATCCGAAATACTTGAAATGCAAATGACCGAAGATAAAACTATCGGTGAATATATAAAAGAGGTTTCTATTGAGTTCGCTCAACAGATGCTTATTTTCGAACAAATATGTGCAGACACGGGTATAACGATAACCGATCAAAGTGACATTGATACTATCGACAATGCGCTTGCCGATTTAGAAATAGCATACGGCGGCACTGATCTTTTCGAAATAGAACTTGCACGAATTGGCATCACAAGATCTTCTATTGAAAGATATTTACGTGCAAACGTATATTATACATTGGTTCATGATTATCGCTACGGCGAAAACGGAATAGCGGCTATTCCTGCTGAAAGTGTATATGACAACTTCCTCGAGAATTATTATCATTACGACGGCGCACTGTATGCATATACAGATTATAGTTCGGGAGAAGCATATACCTTTGAATTTTCAGAAGATGAAATAAAAGCATACTTTGATACCGAATTTGTCAAGGTACGTCATATACTTTATATGACCGTCGATTCTAAGAATCAAAAATTAAGTGAAGAAGAAGTTGCTAAAAAGAAATCAAAAGCAGAGGCTGCACTCGCCGCAGTAGAGTCGGGTGAAAAAACGCTTGATGACCTCAAATCCGAAACCGAAGACAGTGGATATGAGTATGTGTTCACTTACGGTTCGATGGTAAAAGCGTTCGAAACTGCTTCCTTTGAAATGGAAATCGGCGAAGTAAGATTGGTTGAATCCGAATACGGTTTCCATGTTATCGAGAAACTTGAAAAAACCGAAGAAGATTAC